>CALKYK010000120.1 GCA_938003715.1 uncultured Gammaproteobacteria bacterium | reverse complement strand
AATGCCTGCGCCGCGTAGTCCGGTGGCACTTCGCGGGTCTGGTTGAACCGCGGAATGCCGCCCCAGTGGCGGGCAAAGTCGCTGAAGTCGATGGCGAAGTCCTCCCAACCTTTCTCCTGCGTCGTTATTGCACGCAGCGCAATCATCGGTTCGTCGCAGCTCGGCGAAAGCAGCGCCGACGAATCGCGGCCGACGCGAAAGCCGACCGCCGGCATATCGCAGCGATATCCGGCCGTGTCCTGCACGCGCAGGCAGAACTCGCGATACGCCTGCACGACGATCGCGAAATCGGCGGCGGGAAAGAACCAGGTCGAGTAGAACAGTTTCTTCGCGGCATCGTTGTCCTTGGTGCTGCTGGACAGCGCGGTCGCATTGCAGCCCGAGCTGACCAGCCGGTTGTTGACGATGCCCTGCGTCATCTTGCCGATCTCGTCGATGAGCCGGAAGCGGACGCTTTGTATCGGCACGACCTTGCTGATCGACTTGACCATGTTCGGCAGCACCGTGCTCTCACCCCAGTCCTTGAGCTTCCAGGGCAGCGAGTGCGGCGACCCGGCCTCGGCGCAGTAGCGGCGCAGGTCCAGGTACACGCAGTCGCGGAACGGCATCAGGAAGAATTTCACGCCGACGTCGACGTTCGCGAGCTTTTCCGCGACGGCGCCGAACTGCTCGAACGTGCAGCGGCGATGCGTCACCGCGAAATTTCGGATCGGCCGCACCTTCAGCCTCGCTTCGTAAATGACGCCGAGCATGCCGAAGCTCAGGCGAAACGCGTGCAGCAGGTGACTCTGGTCCTTGCGGATCTCGATCGGCTTGCCCTGCGGCGTGATGATACGGACGCTTTCCACCTGCGAAGCAAAAAATGGGCCGTCATCGCCGAGACCCGGGCCGATACAGCCGCCGGCGATCGCGCCGCCCACGGTTCGGCTCATCAGGTCGTGGGCGCCGGTCAGCTCCAGGCCGTGCTCGGCGAGTTCGGCAACGAGCTCGCCGATGCGCACGCCCGCCTGTACGGTGACCGTCATGCCGTAGTGATCGATGTTCCTGATTTCCCGCATGCCGGTCACGTCGATGACCGTGCCGGCGGGCGAGGATGCGCAATCGGTTGCGGCGCTGCCGGCGCCCAAGGGGCGAAACGGTGCCTGGTAACCGGAACCGGGGCCCAGGATGTTGCGTATTTCGACTGCTCTTTGCGGTTGCAGGTGGGCGGGGCCGATGCGGCGTGATGAAAAGAAACGGCCGCTGCGGCGGAGGGACGAAGGTGTTGCTGCCATACGAGGCTCCATAATCGAACGGGACGAGTTTCGATGTTCGAAGCCGGCACGCGCATTGCGCTGCGGACGCGGGGCGACAGGGCGGGTTGCCTGGCATGCGCCAGTGCGGCAGGCCGCACGCTACTCCCTGGCGTACGACGCTGTCGGTTCGGCAACCCCGCTGTCGTAGGTTTCCCCTTAGACCGGTGGCTTTGCGGCCCTGTCTTTCGACAGGTGTGCCTTTTTCAAACTTGGCAGCATCCTTGCACAGCAATTCTCAAACAGCAAACGGCGTGCTGCGTTGTGTTCGAAATGGTTAAATCGTTGCGCGTGCGCATCGCCAAATCGCACGCGAATTGTGTAGCGGCGCAGTGTGCGCCACATCACACTTTATTCGCACCGTTCGCTGCACTGCCCTGATTCGCAACGCCATCGCGCAGATTGTCGCCTCTTCGTTGCTGACGTAATACGGACCGGTATTCGGCGTCTGTCGCGGTCTCGCCAAGACTTCGCACATCGACCCTGGCCGGCACCGATTGACATAAAGCCCGTCCGTGGCGCGCCGCATATGGGCGGGACCTTTTTCGGCGCGGCGCTTGTTGCGTCGCAGCGCGGCGGCTAAGCTCGCGAGGAGCGCAAACAAAGCCAACGACGATGCCGCTTCGATACCCCCACGGACAGACGAGTTCGCGATGACGATCGACCGTGCGCGCCTGCCCGCCGATATCGTGCTGGCCGCTCACCGGCTTCGCGGCTACGTTCGCGAGACGCCACTCGACTATTCTCCGTTTTACAGCGACGTCGGCGGCGCCAACGTCTACCTGAAGCTGGAAAACCTGCAGCACACCGCGTCGTTCAAACTGCGCGGCGCATTCAACAAGCTGCTGGCCCTGACGCCCGAGCAGAAAAAGTCCGGAGGCGTCGCCGCCTCGAGCGGTAATCACGGCGCCGCGATCGCCCACGCGATGCAAAAACTCGGCATCGAAGGCGTCATCTTCGTGCCGGAGAAGACCGCGTCGACGAAGGTCGATGCGATTCGACTCGCCGGTGCCGAGGTGCGCTTCTTCGGCACCGACGGCCTGGATACCGAAACGCACGCCCGCGCGTATGCCGAAGAACACGGCATGGTCTACCTGTCACCGTACAACGATGTCGACGTGATCGTCGGCCAGGGCACCTGCGGATTCGAAATCGCGAAGCAGCTTTCCCGCGTGGACGCTGCGTTCATCGCGGTCGGCGGCGGCGGACTGATCAGCGGCGTCGGCGCGTTCCTGAAATCCGTGAACCCCGACTGCGAGATCTATGCCTGCCAGCCGCAGGCCTCGCCGGTGATGACCGAGTCCGTAAAGGCGGGGAAGATCGTGGACATGCCGAGCGAGCCGACGCTGTCCGACGGCACTGCGGGTGGCATCGAGGCCGGAGCGATCACGTTCGATTTATGCCGCGAAATCGCCGACGACTACCTGCTGGTCAGCGAGGAGGACATCGGGGTCGCAATGCGCGGTTTCATCGATGCCCATCACATGCTGCTCGAAGGGGCGGCGGGCGTCGCCATCGCGGGATACCTGCAGGCGATGGACGCCTTGGAAGGCCGCAACGTCGTGATCGTCGTTTGCGGCGGTAACATCAGTCGCGAAACGCTGAAGAAGATCCTGTGATCCGGATCGCGCGGGCCGGAACCCACGCCGTGCACGGCGTTCCAATGACCATCGATCGCTGCCGGAAACCAGTCGAGATGCCGAGAGCCGTTACATTCATTATTGCCGTGCTGCCGCTGCAGGCAGCGTTCGCCGACGTTACGGCATTTGTCAACGTCAACGTGATCCCGATGCACGAAGAGGCCGTATTGCCCGGTCGCACGGTCATCGTCGACAACGACCGCATCGCGGCGATCGGCAGCGTGGATGCGACGCCGGTGCCCGAAGGGGCCACGATCGTCGACGGCACCGACAGATACCTGATTCCGGGCCTTGCGGAAATGCACGGCCACGTGCCCGGCGCGGGTTCCGACAACCTCGAGCGCGTGTTGTCGCTGTACGTTGCGAACGGCGTGACGACCGTACGCGGCATGCTGGGTCAGCCGTCGCACCTGGATCTTCGTGAGGGCCTTGCGGACGGCGAACTGCTCGGTCCACGGCTGGTCACGTCCGGGCCGTCGCTGAACGGCCAGAGCGTGAGGAGCCCCGGTCACGGCCGCGAACTCGTGCGCGAACAGCACGCAGCGGGCTACGACTTCCTGAAGATTCATCCCGGCCTGACGCTGGACGAGTTCCTGTCGATCTCCGAGGTCGCGAACGAGCTCGGCATTCCGTTCGCCGGGCACGTGCCCGAGGATGTCGGTGTGCCGCGTGCGCTTGCGGCCGGCATCGCGACGATCGATCACCTCGACGGTTACATGGAGACGCTGCTCCGGCCGCACGAGGACACGAGCGGCGGGCTCGGCGGCTTTTTCGGCGTCTTCATTGCCGACCTTGCCGACGAGACCAAGATCGATGCCATCGCCGAGGCCACGGCGAATGCCGGCACGTGGAACGTTCCGACCGAGGCGCTGTTCGAGCACGTGGCGTCGCCGCGCTGGCCGCCCGACGAGATGCGCGACTGGCCGGAGATGAAATACATGCCAGCCGCCACGGTTGCGCAGTGGCACGAGGCGAAGACCGGGCTGATGAAGGATGCCAATTACGATCCCGACACCGCCGAGCGCGCCATCCGGATTCGCCAGCGCCTGATCAAGGCCCTGCACGACGCCGGCGCGCCGCTCCTGCTCGGTTCAGACTCGCCGCAGATCTTCAACGTACCCGGCTTCGCGATTCACCGTGAGCTTCGCTACCTCGTCGACGCCGGCCTGACTCCCTACGAGGCGCTCTACACCGGCACCGTCAATCCGGCCCGATTCCTCGGTGCGGCCGACCAGCGCGGCACGGTGCAGGTCGGCCAGCTCGCGGATCTCGTGCTGCTGGATGCTGACCCGCTCGAAGACATCGGCAACAGTCGCCGGATTCACGGCGTCATGGTATCCGGGCGCTGGCTGTCTCGTGCCATGCTGGACGGACTGCTGGCCGCGCTCGCCCGCTAGCACAGGTTGCAACCGATGGCGCACCTGCGGCATCGAACCCAGGACAACCAGACCAACGATCGACAAGTCTGAAGGGGACCATAATGCGCAGACTCCTGTTTATGCTGTTCATAATCGGCGCCGCGCCCGCCTTCGCGGACCGCCACGGCTACGAAGAAGTGCGCGAGCTCGGGCTGCCGGGCCGCGGCATCGACACCCTCGCCATCGACGCCGGCGCGGGCAGCCTGACCGTCACGGGCGTTGCCGGCCTGGACGAGATCCGGGTGACGGCAACCATCCGGCTCGAAGAGAACGACGAGGACGAGGCGCGGGAGGCGATCGAAGAAGATCTCGACCTGCGGCTCGAACGCGACAGCGACATCGCGAAGCTCACCGCCTTTTTCGACTCCGGCAACTGGGGCTGGGGCCAGAGCCGCGCGATCGATCTCGTGGTCGAGCTGCCCGATCGCATGCACCTGCAGGTCGATGACGGTTCGGGCCCGATCGAAATCTCGGCGCTGCGCGGCGACATCTTCGTCGATGACGGTTCCGGGTCGATCGAGCTGCGCGACTCCGGCGGCGCGATCCGCATCGAGGACGGCTCGGGCGGCATCGCCGTGTATCGCGCCGGCGGTGACGTGACGATCGACGACGGCTCCGGCTACATCGAGGTTCGCGGCGCGGCCGGCAGCGTCATCATCGACGACGGCTCGGGCGGTATCGACGTCGAGGACGTCGAGCGCGACCTGATCATCGTCGACGACGGGAGCGGCAGCGTCGACTACAGCAACATCGGCGGGACCGTGCAGATCGACGGCTGAACGCGAAACAATCGTCGCAAACGGGCCGCCTTCGGGCGGCCCGTTTGCGTATGGCCCCCATTCCGCCGGCCGTTCGTTTATGCTGGGCGGCGACCCGGCAGCCCGCAGGCGGGCGCACCATGCAAAACGAAAGGGTCGACGACCGACACGTGGGCGACACGGTCGGTCGCGACGTGCGCGGCAACCTGAACCGACGCGAGTTCGTCGACGGCGTGACCCGCATAACCGCAAGCGGCGCCGCAGCGCTTGCGATCGTCAATGCGCTGCTGCCGGACTATGCGAAGGCCCAGCAGGTCGATCCCGACGATCCGGAAATCGAGACGCTTTACCAGCAATACGAGTCGCCGGACGGCGCCGGCACGATGCGCGCGTATTTCGCGCTGCCGCGCGGCGTGAACAAAGCGCCGGGCGTCGTCGTCATCCACGAAAACCGGGGCCTGAACCCGTATATCGAGGACGTAGTGCGGCGCGTCGCCAAGGCGGGGTTCCTGGGCTTTGCACCGGACGCGCTGACCCCGCTCGGCGGCTACCCGGGCAACGACGACGAGGGACGGGCACTGCAGCGCCAGCGCGATCGCGACGAGATGCTCGAAGACTTCGTCGCGGCGGTGCGCTACCTGCAGCAGCACGAGCGCTGCACGGGAAAAGTGGGTTGCGTCGGCTTCTGCTACGGCGGCGGCGTTTCCAACGAACTGGCTGTGCGGATTCCCGATCTCGCGGCCGCGGTGCCGTTCTACGGACGTCAGGCCGCCGTCGACGACGTGCCGCGCATCAACGCGCCGCTGCTGATCCACTACGCGGAGAACGACGAGCGTGTAAACGCCGGCTGGCCCGCCTACGAAGCGGCGCTCGAGGCGGCCGGAAAGCGCGTCACGATGCACCTTTATCCGGGCACGAACCACGGCTTCCACAACGACACGACGCCGCGCTACGACGAGGCTGCAGCCAGCCTCGCGTGGCAGCGAACGATTGAATTTTTTCGCCGCCATCTGGTCTGAAAACTGAGAGGAACATGCCCCGTTCGTGGGCGGATTTCAGGCTAAAATACCCTTGGTAAGGAGCGTAATTCGGGTGTACATGGGCGGCCGGTTCACAGTCATTGCTTTGACGCTCTCGGCGCTGCTGACGGCGTTGCCGGCGTTCGGCCAGGCGTCACGCATCGAGAGCCAGGCGAACCCGACCACGGTGATCGGGCCGCGCAACGTCCCCTTG
>CALKYK010000119.1 GCA_938003715.1 uncultured Gammaproteobacteria bacterium | reverse complement strand
CTACGAAGCGCAGGGCCACGTGCTGTTCCATGTGCCGGCGATGATGAAGCATCCGCCGCTGCCGATGCACGTTTGCGGCCTGCTCTCGAAGAAGAACCGCGACGACCTCATCGCCGGCGCGCGCATCGACGTGGCGCCGTACAAGAAAGACCCCGCGGACTTCGTGTTGTGGAAACCCTCGACGCCCGACCTGCCGGGCTGGGATTCGCCGTGGGGACGCGGCCGGCCCGGCTGGCACATCGAATGTTCCGCGATGTCGGAAAAGCACCTTGGACGGACGATCGACATACACGGCGGCGGTCAGGACCTGGTCTTCCCGCACCACGAGAACGAGCTCGCGCAAAGCACCTGCGCACACGACGGAGAACCGTTCGCGCGTTACTGGGTGCACAACGGGTTCCTGAGCATCGATTCGACCAAGATGTCGAAGTCGCTGGGCAACGTGCTGCTCGTGCACGAACTGATCCAACAGATACCCGGGGAAGTCATCCGGCTCGCGCTCCTGAGCGCGCACTACCGGCAACCGCTCGACTGGTCGGACGCGGCTGTCAGCGACGCGCAGGGCAAGCTCGACCGGCTGTACGGCGCGCTGCGCGGCGTCGACGTGCCGGACGAGGTGCGAAGCGCCGCCGAACCCCCGTCCGCATTCATCGCCGCACTCGAGGACGATCTGAATACGCCGAAAGCGCTGGCGGCGATGTTCGATGTCGCACGCGAGCTGAACAAGGCAGAGGCAACCGGAGAGCGGCAGAACCTGGCGGCGTCGCTGCTGGCCTGCGGAGACCTGATGGGCGTGCTCGGACAGGATCCCGAATCCTGGTTTGCCGGCACCGATGCGACCGGCGGGCTGGCGGTCAGCGATATCGAGGCGCTGATCGCGCACCGTGAGCCGGCGCGCAAGCCCCGCTACTTCGCCGCCGCCGACGCGATCCGCGACTAGCTCGCGGCAAACGGCATATCGATCGAGGACGGCGCGGACGGTACTCGCTGGCGCCGCAGCGGTTGACCGCGCCGGCCGCGCCATGAAGTCTTCGCGCGGGGCGGGTGAACGAGAAGCCGGCGACGATGTTCGCTTCCGTTTCCCCGGCGTCATAATCGCCTGGCCCCTGCTTGCGGTGATCCGCAGCTACCGTTACCTCGTGTCGCCGCTGCTCGGCGCCAACTGCCGCTTCGAGCCGAGCTGTTCCGCGTATGCCGAGGAATCGCTGCGACGGCATGGCGCGCTGCGCGGCGGCTGGCTGACGATACGCCGCATCGTGCGCTGTCATCCCTGCGGTGGCAGCGGCTACGACCCGGTGCCGGCTGCCCGGGGAGAAGACGATAAAGGCCCGTGACCTGCTGCGCGAACTCGCGTATCCCTTCACGCGGCTTTCCATCGTCCTCGCCATGCTGTTCTTCTGGCTGCTGTTCGTGCTGGCGGTGCGCGCCGGGCTGTTCGGCATAGCGCTCGCGTTCCTGACCGGCCCGGCCTGCCTGCGCTACCTGGTGTACCTGCTGGAGGCGCGTGCGAACGGCCGTGAGCCGCCGGTGCCGTCGATCGAAATGTTCAACCCGGCGGACAACCTGTGGACGCTGACGCCGCTCGTATTCCTCGCCGTACTGCTGTGGAGCGACATCATGCTCGGGTCCGGGCCAATGTCGCTGGCCGGCAATCTGGTGCGAATCGCCATCGTCATCGTGACACCGGCATCCCTGGCCGTCCTTGCAGTTACGCATTCGCCCGCGGCAAGCCTGAGCCCGGTGGCGATACTGCGCATGATGCGCGCCTGCGGGGCCGCTTACGTCCTGGTTCCTGGCGTGATCGTCGTGGTCTCGCTGCTGGCCACGATGCTGTCGGGCATTGCCGGCTCGCTTTCCGGCCTGGTGACCAGCTACCAGGTGACGTTCCTGTTCGGATTCACCGGCGCGATCCTGTACGAAAAGCAGGTAGCGATCGAGATCGACATCGAGCCGGCCGTCGAGAAAAGTGCGGAAGAACTCGGCGACGACCTCGAACGCAAGCGACAGAACGTCGCAAGCCATGCCTACGGCTTCATCAGCCGCGGCAATCGGGAAGGCGGTTTTGCCCACATCGAACAGTACGTGCGATCCGAACCGGATGCGACCGAGGCCGGCGCCTGGTTCGTCGATGAGATGCTTCGCTGGGAGACCCGCGGGCCGGCGCTGTTCTTCGCGCAGCGCTACCTGTCCCACCTGCTGCACCACGGTCACGGCCGACGCGCGTTCAAGCTGATTTCGCGCTGCCTGCACGAGGATCCCCGCTGGCGGCCGGCCGCAGCCGATCGCGAGGCGGTGCGCACACTGCTCGCAGAAGCTGGCCGGACCGACCTGCTCGAGCAGCTCGATCAGTAGTTGGGAGCCTGACCCCGCTGGGCACGTGGCGCCGATCCCGCTATGCTGGGTCAATCGCGCCCGGGCAGCAGCGCCCGGCGACGAAACCTTGGCGAAAACCGTGAGACTGACGCTGCATGGACAAGAAACTGCTGGCCATCCTCTGCTGCCCGGTCACGCACAAGGGCCTGGGCCTGGCGCGCAGCGACCTGTTGAAGGCGCTGAACGTCGCGATCGGCGAGGGCAGGGTGAAGAACCGCGACGGCAAGCCGGTTGCGCAGCCGCTGGACGAAGCGCTGGTGACCGACGACGGCAAACTTCTGTATCCGGTCGCGGACGGCATCCCGGTACTGCTCGAGGGCGAATCGGTCGCGCTCGAGCAACTCGAACCGCACTGAGCGTTCGCCGGGCCGCCGTGCGAAAGGTATCATTCCTGCAAACCGAAGCTCCGATTCCTGCGTGAAAATAGCCGCCAACCAGCTCTCGTCCCGTCTCGACCAATCCCTGCTGCCCTGCTACCTCGTTTCCGGTGACGAGCCGCTGCTCGTCGCCGAGGCGCTGGACGCGATCCGTGCCGCGGCGCGTGTCCGCGGCTTCGATTCGCGCGAACTGTTCGTGCAGACGACCGGGTTCGACTGGTCGGATCTGTCGAACGCGGGCGGCAACCTGTCACTGTTTGCGGACCGGCGCATCATCGAGCTGCGCCTGCCGACCGGCAAGCCCGGCGTGAAGGGCAGCGCGGCCATCTGCGAATTCGTCGAGCAGGCGGGTGACGACCTGTTGTTCATCGTCAGCACACCGAAGCTCGATCGCAGCGGCGCGAACTCGAAGTGGGCGAAGGCGCTGGATCGTGTCGGCGCCCACGTCCAGGTCTGGCCGGTGGACCAGCGCGAGCTGCCCGGCTGGGTCCAGGCGCGTATGCGCGCCGCCGGGCTTGCGCCCGACCGCGACGCGGTGCGGCTGATTGCGGACCGCGTCGAGGGCAACCTGCTCGCAGCGGTGCAGGAAATCGAGAAACTCAGGCTCCTGCACGGCGAAGGCCCGATCAGCGCCGGCGACGTCGACGCCGCGGTCGCCGACTCCAGCCGCTTCGATGTCTACAAGCTCGTCGACGCCGCGCTTGCCGGCAACGCCGGCCGCGCGGTGCGCATCCTGAACGGCGTGCGCGCCGAGGGCGTTGAACCCGTCGTCGTGATGTGGGCGCTGACCCGCGAATTGCGCACACTGGCCCGGGCGGCCGACGCGGTTCGCGGCGGCAGCGATCCAGGCGCCGCCCTGGCCAGCGCGGGCGTCTGGCGTTCGCGCCAGGCGCTGGTGCGCGGCTGCCTGTCCCGGCATCGCCCGGACGACTACTACGCGCTGCTGCGCGAGGCCCGGCGCGCGGATGCGGCCGCGAAGGGCCAGCGCCGCGAGGATCCCTGGCTGCTGGCAACGCGTATCCTGCTCGGGCTGGCGGCGGGCGGCGCGCGAGCCGCATGACGCGTCACACGGACACGGGAGTACGGCTTTGAGCGCGATGGGAATTTTTGGCGGTACCTTCGATCCTATTCACTATGGTCATCTGCGTACCGCGTTCGAAATGCTGCAGGCGCTGCGTTTCGAAGAAGTGCGTTTCATGCCGTGCGGCAATCCGCCGCACAGGGGCACGACCTACGCCGATGCGGAGCTTCGACTCGAAATGGTGCGCGTGGCGACCGCGGGACAGAAAGGCTTCGTCGTCGACGACCGCGAGTTGCAGCGCGACGGCCCCTCTTACTCGGTGGATACCTTGACCGCGCTGCGCGGCGAGTTCCCGCTGCGGCCGCTGGCGCTGATCATCGGCATGGATGCGTTTCTCGGGCTGCCGAAGTGGTACCACTGGCGCGAGATCCTGCAGCTCGCGCACATCGTCGTGGCACATCGCCCCGGCTGGCGCGCGCCCGACATGGGGCCGCTCGGGGAACTGCTGGCCGACCGCGGCACGCATCGTATCGGCGACCTGCACCAGGCGAAAGCCGGGCACATATATATACATGACGTGACCCAGCTGGAGATCTCGTCATCCGACATCCGCGAGTTGGTGGCGATGGGCCGGGACCCGCGCTTCCTGCTTCCCGATGCGGTCCGCGACGTCATCGATCGCACCGGCTGCTATGCGGCAGCGGATAGCGAAGACAGTCGCGCACAGGTTTGATTTGTTGTTTCCGGAAACTGAATGAACAGTGAAAAATTAAGCGAACTCGTCATCGATGCGCTGGAAGACGTCAAGGCCAGGGACATCGTGCGTCTCGACGTGCGCGACATGACGACGGTCACGGACTACATGATCGTGGCGAGCGGTACGTCGAACCGGCACGTGAAGGCACTGGCCGATGCGGTAGCCGAAAAGGCCGCCGGGTCGGGGCATCGCCCGATCGGCGTCGAGGGCGAAGACGGCAGCGAGTGGGTGCTGATCGACCTTCAGGACGCCCTCGTGCACATCATGCTGCCGCGCGTCCGCGAGTTCTACAACCTCGAGAAGCTCTGGTCCCTGCGCCCGGCAAAGGAACTGGCCGCCACCGAACCCTAGGCGGCCCGCCGATGCACTTGCGCCTCATTGCCGTCGGCGACCGGCAGCCGTCGTGGGTCGACGCCGCCGTGACGGACTATGCCCGGCGACTGCCGCGGCAGTGGCAGTTCCGCGTCGAAGCCATCGCGAGCGCGAAGCGCGCCGGATCCGCGGCGCGTGCGATGGCCGACGAGGCCGGGCGGCTGCTCGGCAAGCTGCAGAAGAACGAGCGCCTGGTGCTGCTGGACGAGCGCGGCAGGGCGTTCAGCAGCCGCGCAATAGCCGACCGGCTCGGCTCGTGGCAGGCCGACGGTCGCGATGTGGCGTTCGTGATCGGCGGTGCCGACGGCGTCGACCGGAGCGTTGCCGAGCGTGCCGATGAATCGTGGTCCCTGTCGTCATTGACCTTGCCGCATGGCATCGCGCGCATCCTGGTCGTCGAACAGCTGTACCGCGCGTGGTCGCTGTCGACAGGCCACCCGTATCACCGTGACTGACGCCTCAGGCAGCGACGCGGTACTGCACCTCGCCTCGGCGTCGCCGCGGCGACGCGACATTCTCGACAGCCTCGGCATCCGCTATACCTGGGGCGCCGTCGGCATCGACGAAAGCGCGGCAGAGGGCGAAGCGCCCGACGCGCTGGTCCGGCGACTGGCGCGGGAGAAGGCCCTGGCTGCGGAATCCGTCCTGCCGGTGCTCGCCGCGGACACGATCGTGACCCTGGAAGGGCGGATCTTCGGCAAACCCGCCTCGCAGGAGGAGGCGCTGGCGATACTGGCGGCCCTGTCCGGACGCACCCACCGCGTGCTGACGGCGGTCGCGCTGGTCGCCGCAGGCCGGCTGTCGACCACGATGTCGGATACCCGGGTCCAATTTCGCGAGATTGATCCTGACGAGGCCCGTGCTTACTGGCAAAGTGGGGAACCCGGTGGCAAGGCGGGCGCCTATGCGATCCAGGGGCGGGGCGGCATTTTCGTCCAATCGGTGACCGGCAGCTATTCGGGCGTCGTCGGTCTGCCGGTCTTCGAGACCGCCGCGTTGCTCGGCCGGGCCGGCATCGACGTGCTGAGTCGACGCGCCTGACCGACCGGGGACCAGCGGCCGCGAACCATGACTGACGAATCGCCACGAGAAGAAATCCTGATCAACGTCACGCCGCGCGAGGTGCGCGCGGCCCTGCTCGAGAACGGCGTGCTGCAGGAGGTGTACATCGAGCGTGCGGCGCGGCGCGGACTGATCAGCAACATCTACAAGGGCAGGGTGTCGCGGGTCCTGCCCGGCATGCAGGCCGCATTCGTCGACATCGGCCTCGAGCGCACCGCGTTCCTGCACGCGTCGGACATCGTTCGCAGCGGATACGCGGAAAACGGCGAGGCGGCCGTCACCGCACCGGACATTCGCGAGCTGGTTCGCGAGGGCCAGGAAGTGCTGGTGCAGGTCGTCAACGATCCGCTCGGCGCCAAAGGCGCGCGCCTGACCACGTTC
>CALKYK010000118.1 GCA_938003715.1 uncultured Gammaproteobacteria bacterium | reverse complement strand
GACCTGCCGCAGTTTGCCGGGCCGAACCCGAATCGCAACCTCGAACGCTCGCTGCGACTCGGGCGTTACGTCGAGCGGGCGCTGGATCCGCCGCCGACGATGGTCGTCGAGGGCGTGCTGCGCCGCTCGGTCGGTCTTGCGCTCGAAGCCGAAGGCTGCCACGCGCCGGTCGGCGGACGCTGCGATATCGTCGCCGAGGACGGGCGCCTGGTCGAGGCCGAGGTGGTCGGTTTCGCCGGCGAGCGCCTGTACCTGATGCCGACCGGCGACATGCGCGGCATCGTGCCGAACGCGCGCGTCATCCCGGTCGCCGGCGTCCCCGAAGTGACGGTCGGCGACGCCATCCTCGGCCGCGTGCTGGACGGCCGCGGCATGCCGCTCGACACCGGGCCGAGCCTCGATGCCGGCGAATCGGTGCCGCTGTTCGGCTCCAGCATCAATCCGCTCGAGCGGCGACCGATCCGCGAGCCGATCGACGTCGGCATTCGCTCGATCAATGCCCTGCTGCCGGTCGGACGCGGCCAGCGCATGGGCCTTTTTGCCGGCTCGGGCGTCGGCAAGAGCATGCTGCTCGGCATGATGACCCGCAACACCGACGCAGACGTCGTGGTCGTCGGCCTGATTGGTGAGCGCGGACGCGAGGTCAAGGAATTCATCGAGATGACGCTCGGCGACGAAGGCATGCGCCGCGCCGTCATCGTAGCCACGCCGGCCGACGACACGCCGCTGATGCGCATGCACGGCGCCTGGTTGTCGGCTGCGATCGCGGAGTATTTCCGCGACCAGGGCAAGAACGTGCTGCTCCTGATGGATTCGCTGACGCGCTTTGCCCAGGCGCAGCGCGAGATCGCGCTGGCGATCGGCGAGCCGCCGGCCACCAAGGGCTATCCGCCCTCGGTGTTCGCGAAACTGCCGCAGCTCGTCGAACGCGCCGGCAACGGCTTCGGCAAGCAGGGCTCGATCACCGCGATCTACACCGTGCTCGCCGAGGGCGACGACCAGAACGACCCGATCGTCGACGCGGCGCGGGCCATCCTCGACGGGCACATCGTGCTGTCGCGCTCGCTGGGCGACGCCGGCATCTACCCGGCGGTGGACGTCGAGACCTCGGTCAGCCGCGCCATGCCGCAGATCGCCGGAGACGACCAGCAGATCCTGATTTCACGATTCCGTAAGATCTATTCGATATACCAGCAGCACCGGGACCTGATCGCCGTCGGCGCCTACCAGCGCGGTACGGACCGGCGCGTCGACGAAGCGGTCGCGCGCTGGCCGCGCATCATCGAGTTCCTGCGCCAGCACCAGGACGAGCGCGTGGATCGGCGGACGAGCCTGGCCGGGCTCAAGAAGCTGCTGGACGAGCCGCCGCCCGGGTTCGACGAGGCCGAGCCCGCTGAAGAGACACAGGTGACGTAATGAAGAAACGATCGAAGCGCATGTCGAAAGTGGTCGCGGTCGCGCAGTCCGAGGAGCGGCGCGTGTGCCTGGAGATGGGCAGGGCGCAGCAGGCGCTGGACGCGGACGTCGAGCGGCTGCAGGAACTCGAGGCGTACCGCCACTCCTACTCGCGCGAGTTCACGTTCACCGGCAATGTCAGCTCGCAGCGCTGGCAGGACTACCAGAATTTCCTGCGCCGCATCGACGACGCGGTGGCCGCGCAGAAGGAGCAGGTCCTGACCGGGCAGCAGAACCGGGACGCGCACCGTCGGCGCTGGATGCGCACGCGCCAGCGTGTCGAGTCGCTGGAGCGCGTCGTCGACCGCTACCGCGAGGTCGAGGACCGGGAGGACGCACGGCAGCAACAAAAATCGCTCGACGACCTCGCAGCACGACCGCGAATGCGGCGCTGATCCGCCCCCGGTCCGGCATTGGCACGGTACTTGCTACTTAACAGGCAGGACCGACCGATTTGCGCGACACGAGGATTCGCCAATGCTGCCGACGCTACACCTGCTGACCGGAATCACCCCGGAGTTATCTGCAGAAGTTACTGAAAATAATGGGTTTTTCGACCCGTCGGCTGAGCTCGGTCCGAGCTTCCGGGCGCTGCTCGCGAAACCGGCCGAAGCGGAACTGACGCTTCCGGCGCCGTTCGCGGCACTCACCGGCGAGCGTGGCCCGGAGTCCGGTGACACGACCTTGCCGCTGCCCGGCAATCCCTTGCCGTTGGTAACGACGGTGGTCGACGAGCAATCGGGTTCGGAAACGACGCCCGCCGCAGCGAGCGTACCAATACCGCTGCCAGTTCTGCGCGAATCGCCGGTCGACGAAGTCGACGTGGGCGTGGCCCAGGTCGCCGGGACCGCCGGCGAGGGCGCGGTCCTTGCGGCGGAACGGAACGTGAACGCGCCGGTGGCGGCGCAGGTGCAAGGTCTCGATCGATTGCAGCACGACGTGCAGGACACTCCGCGCCAGCTCGCGCAGGAAACGACGTTGCGCGACGACACAGCACGCCGCGCTGTCGACACCCCGCCGCAGCTTGCCGCAGTGCTGCGCGAGAGCCGGGTACGGATCGACACCGAAGCACCGCCGGCGCCGGTACCGACACGCGGCAGCGAGAACGATCCGCGCAGCGCTGAAACGCTGCGGCCCGCCGAAACCATTCGTGCGCCTGACATGCCTCGCCCCGCGCCCGAAATCGCGCCCGTGCAGAACGCGGAAACGCTCCAGCGTGCCGTGCCGGTCGCTGGACTGCCGGTCGAGAGAATGGTGCCCGAGCGCGCCGAGCCCGCGTCCCGCGCGCCGATCGAGATTGCCGCCTCTGCGGCGCTGCCTTCTGTGAACGCGGCAGCGCCGCGTGATGTCCAGAGCGCCGCTGCGCGCACGATCGCGAGCACCGCGATCGCGCTGCCGGTTGACGATCCGTCCTGGGGCGATGCGCTGCGGGACCGCGTCATGTGGATGACCCGCGGCGCCGTGCAAAACGCGCAGATTCGCCTGCATCCCGCCGAACTCGGCCCGATCCAGGTCCAGGTTTCGGTCGAGGACGACGCCGCGCAGCTGCTTTTCACGGCGCAGCACGCGGTGACGCGGGAAGCGATCGAGCAGGCGTTGCCGAGGCTTCGCGAGATGCTCGCCGAGAACGGGCTGTCGCTGTCCAACGCGACGGTCAGCGACAGCGGGACTCGTCAGCGGGAGGCGTCGGACAACGCGACGACGGGCGCCGCCGACGATCGCCACCCGGACGCCGTAACGGCGGACGAGTTCGACGCGACGAGCGCCGGAACGGAACGTCAGCGCGCACCGCTCGGCCTGATCGATACCTTCGCCTGACGGGCGTCGGTTTTCTGACGCGCGCGACGCCACCCGGCCGACCGCGACCGCGCCAATTTTCCGACACGACCGGATTCGCCACGGCCGGAAAAACGTAACTCTCTGTAAATAATGGATAAAAATCGGCCGGCCGATCTTGGCATGCCGATTGCATCAGCACAGGTGAAAGCAGACTGGAGTTCACCATGGCTGATGAAGAAACACAGGCGGAAGAAGCACAGGCGGCATCCGGCGGGATGATGCAAAAGCTCCTGATGGGCGTCGGCGCGCTGGTGCTGGTCGTGATCGGCGTCGTCGCCGGACCCACCGTCATGAACATGATTTCCCCGCCGCCCGAAGAGGAAACCGCGGCGGAAGAAGAGGAGCTCGTGGTCGATACCGGCAAGCCGGCGATCTACCAGAGCCTGCACCCGCCGCTCGTGATCAATTTCAAGGATGAGCTCGGCGACGTGCATTTCATGCAGGTGACGCTCGAGGTGATGTCCCGCGACCAGGAGGTCATCAACTCGGTTCGCGAGCACACGCCGGCGATCCGCAACGCGCTGATCCTGATGTGGGGCAACGTCAAGTACGAGGCGGTCGTGACCCGCGAAGGCAAGGAACAGATGCTCGCCGACGCGCTGGCCGAAATACAGAAGATCATGCGCGAGCGGATCGGCCAGCCGGGCATCGAAGCCGTGTACTTCTCCGGACTCGTCGTGCAGTGAGGCGGACCGGCGATGAATGACAAAGTCCTGACCGACGAGGAAAAGGATGCGCTGCTGACCGGCGTCGAGTCCGGCGAGGTCGAAGTGCAGTCGTCGTCCGGGCCGCAGTACGCGTCGGTGAAGCCGTTTACGATTCCGCCCCGCGCGCACATCGTCAGCAACAGCTATCCGCGCCTGAAGCTCCTGAACCAGCAGACCGCCGAGCGGCTCGTCGCCGACCTGGAGCAGCTCCTGCAGCGCGAACTGACGCTGGAGGCCGGCGCGCTGTCCGTCGCGTCCTTCGACGACGTCGCCGCGACCATGAGCGGGCCCGTCGTCGTGGCCGTTTTCGAGGCGCCGCCGTTCGAGGGCCGGGCAGCGGTCGTGCTCGAGCCGGTGCTGGTGAGAATGCTGGTCAGCGCCTTCTTCGGCGGCGACGCGACGGCCGACGAGATCCCCGAAAGCAAGCCGTTCACCGACGGCGAGATTTCCATCTCGAACCTGTTCGTGACGCTCGTTCTGTCGGCGATCAAGGAATCGTGGACGCCGCTCAAGGAATTGTCCCCCGAGCGCATCGCAACCGAGGCGAGCCTCGAACTCGTCGACGTGACGGAGCCGTCCGAACCGGTAATCAACAGCGAATTCGAGCTGGCCGTCGACGACGTCAGCAGCCGCTTTCATCTGCTCCTGCCGCGCGCCACGGTCGCGCCGGTGCTCTCGACGCTGGCCGGGGAAAAACGCGAGCGCGATGCGCGCGAGGACGCGCGCTGGGAAAAGGCGATCCGTCGCCGCGTCGCCGATTCGGTCGTCAACCTGACCTCGAGCGTCGGCCACGCGCGCATGACGCTCGGCGACCTCGTGCGCCTGACGCCCGGCGACGTGATCGAAATCGACAACCCGCAGCAGGCGACGGTGCAGGCGAAACACGTCGAGCTCCTGCATGGACGGCTTGGCGTACATCGCGGCCGCAACGCGATCGAGACGCTCGCGTGGATCGAATCACAGCTTTGAATATTTAGCCGAGGAACGACTGATGGCAGACACACCGAACGAAGGCAACGAAACGGCGCAGGGAGGCGGGGCCGAGAAACAGTTCTCGCCCGACGAACTCGAGGCGAAACCGGGCGCGCCCGCCGCGAAAGGCGCCGACGTCAATCTCGACCTCGTACTCGACGTGCCGGTCACGATTTCGCTGCGGGTCGGCTCGACCGACATCCCGATACGCGACCTCGTCAGGCTCGTCGAGGGTTCGGTCATCGCGCTAGACCAGGAAGCGAGCGAGCCGATGGACGTGCTCGTCAACGGCACCCTGATCGCACACGGCGAAATTGTCGTCGTCGACGAGAAATTCGGCGTGCGGCTGACGGACGTCGTCAGCCCGGTCGAGCGCATCGAGAAACTGAACTGAGTGCGGCTGCAATGAATTTGTACGACGCAATCATTCAAACGGCGACGGCGGTTGGCCTGCTGCTCGTCGCCGGCGCCGGCCGGGCGAGCGATGCCGTGCTGTCGACGGCGGCACCGGTGCAGCCGGGCGACGTCGCGAGCCTGGGTGGCGGACTGGTTGTCGTCATCGCAGCGATCGTGCTGTTCGGCTGGTTTTACTCACGCACGAACGGCGCGCGCGGCGGCGATTCGGATGTGATCCAGGTCGTCGCCTCGCGCTCGATCGGGCCGAAGGAGCGCATCGTGCTGGTCGAGGTGGCCGACAAGCAGCTCGTCGTCGGCATGACCAGCACCAGCGTGCAGACGCTGCACGTGTTCGATGAGCCGGTCGCGCACGCGGCTGTACCGAAAAGCGGCTTCGCGAGCCGCCTGCGGGAGATCCTGCGCGGAGGCGGCAAGTGACGAGCGCCG
>CALKYK010000117.1 GCA_938003715.1 uncultured Gammaproteobacteria bacterium | reverse complement strand
GGTGCCACCCGGTAGCCGTGCTCGGTCAGGAACGATTCGAATGCGTGTTTCGTCTCCAGTTTCGTGCCCGTGTGCAGGAACGGGTGACGAAACCAGGTGAGCTGGCGACCGTATTTCCCGAGCAGCGGCCGGGTGACCGCTTCACCGCGCAGCACGTCCGCCTGGAATGCCTGCAGCGTCACCCGGTGCAGGTCGGGATGCGAGTACGTGTGATTGCCGAGCGCAAGACCGGCTTCCAGCCACTGCCCGAGCAGCGCGACCCGGTCCGGGTTCAGCACACTGTCGTCGTAGAGCCGCATCTCGTTGACGAAGCCGACGGCCGGAATCTCTCGCGCCGAAATGGCGGATACGAGGCGCGCAGTCAGGTCCTCGAGCGCCGCGTCGGAAAAGGGCGATTGCGAGACGATTGGCAAATCGTCGAACGTTACGGCGACCTTCCGGCCTGCATCGGCCATGGCAATACCGCTTGCCCAGAAGGGCAGGACTGCCACTAAAATCGATACCCGGCGAAGCGCTGCAGGGAGGCGGATCATCCCGCGAGTATAGCGCTGCCGCGCTGCAACAACCTGCTGGCGACAACGGGACGACAAAAACAATCGGGAGAATCGACAAATGGACCTTACCGGCCACTGGGTAGGCATCACCGCCCTGATTACCTTCGTCATTGCCTACGGCCTCGTCATCGCCGAGGAATATACCCACCTGCGCAAATCGAAACCGGTGATGCTGGCCGCGGGCATCATCTGGGCCGTCGTGGCATGGCAATACACCCGGGCCGGGATGCCGGCGGAGGCGGAGCAGGCCGTCCACCACTTCGTTACAGAATTCGCACAGCTGTTCCTGTTCCTGCTCGCGGCCATGACCTACGTCAACGCGATGACCGAACGCAACGTGTTCAACGCGCTGCGTGGCTGGCTGGCGCGACGCGGATTCACCTACCGGACGATGTTCTGGATTACCGGCGGCTGCAGTTTTTTTCTCTCACCGATCATCGATAACCTGACTACCGCCCTCGTGATGTGCGCGGTCGTGATGGCCGTAGGGCAGGGCAACCGTCGGTTCGTCGCGATCTCGTGCATCAATATCGTCATTGCGGCGAATGCCGGCGGCGCGTTCAGCCCGTTCGGCGACATCACGACGCTGATGGTATGGCAAAAGGGCATTCTGGATTTCTGGACCTTCTTCGCTTTGTTCGTTCCGTCGGTCGTCAACTTCCTCATTCCTGCAGCCACCATGTCACTTGCGGTGCCGAACGAGGTTTCGGCGGCCGAACCGTCGACGGAAAACCTGCGCATGAAGCGCGGCGCCAAGCGCATCATCCTGCTGTTCGCCGCGACCATCGTCACCGCTGTGTCGTTCCACAACTTCCTGCACCTGCCGCCTTTCCTCGGCATGATGACGGGGCTCGCCTATCTGAAGTTCTTCGGTTACTACCTGAAACAGACGCACGTCGTCACGCCGTTCGACCGGCGCGACTATGGCCTGATCGGCGACGTCGAAGCGTTCGATTCGTTTCGCGAGGTGGCGCGCGTCGAGTGGGATACGCTGCTCTTTTTCTTCGGCGTGATCATGTGCGTCGGCGGGCTCGGGTTCATTGGCTTCCTGGCGCACATTTCAACGTTTTTCTATATCGACCTGGGCCCGACCATGGCGAACATCCTCGTGGGCGTGCTATCGGCGATCGTCGACAACATCCCGGTCATGGTCGCCGTGCTGGAAATGAACCCGGCCATGGATGTCCAGCAGTGGCTGTTGGTGACGTTTACCGCGGGCGTCGGCGGCAGCATGCTGTCGATCGGTTCGGCTGCGGGCGTTGCGCTGATGGGCCAGGCGAAGGGACAGTACACGTTCTTCCAGCACCTGCGCTGGACGCCGGTCATCGCCGTCGGCTACGCAGCAAGCATCTGGGTGCACATGCTGATCAACCGGGCTTACGCAAACGTGGCGCCGCCCGTCTAGAGCCCACGCGCGGCGTGCTCAGACGCGGCCGTTGATCAGTACGTCGAGATGCTTGTGCCACTCCGGCTGGTCGACCTGGCCCACCGACTCGCGTAGAGAACGCATCAGCGCGCGCGATTCGATCTCGTAATCAACCATGCGCGTGATCTGGTGCAGCACGCGCCGGTCGCGCTCCGCGAATTCGCGCGGCTCCCGGTCGATCACGCAGCAGGTACCCAGCGCGTAGCCGTTCGGGCCGCGGATGACGCCGCCAGCGTAAAAACGGATGTGATGATCGCCCGCAACCGTCGGATTCCTGGCGAAGCGGGCATCTTCGAGCGCGTTTTCCACCACCAGGTCTTCGTCCGCCTCAACCGCATGCGTGCAGAAAGACACGGCTCGCGGCGATTCGAAAACAGGAACGCCGTGCGCGGACTTGATCCACTGCCGTTCGGCGTCGATCAGTGAAATCATCGCAATCGGGACGCCGAAGATCTCGGCTGCCAGCTGCGTGTACTGGTCGAAGCGCAGGTCGGACAGCGTGTCGAGAAGTCCCAGCGAGTAAAGCTCCTCGAGTCGCTTCGCTTCCCGATCGTCGTTTTCCGCGACCGCCGGGCTGGAATTGGCCATCCGAATCACCTCGTCCTAAAGGGGCAAAATCGCGGCGAATATAGCAAACGACTATCGGGCGAATTTGACGCGAATCACAGTTCGAAAATAAAGGCGAAACGCCCTAAAGCTGGCGAAATTAGCGCCGATAAGAGCCGATATGAGCATGCCTGCATCCGAAATCCGGCCACCCGCTCCTGTCGAGGCACCGACGCAGGTTCGCAACATACTCGTCGTCGACGATGACGCGGCATTTCGGTACCTGTGCGTCAGGGCCATCGACAACCAGGAGCATGGCGCATTCCGCTCTATCGAGGCCGCCAGCGCGCAGGAAGCGATCGAGGCGGTAATGAAGCGCCACATCGACTGCGCGCTGATCGATTACAACCTGCCGGACGCCGACGGCGCCACGCTGATGCGGGAGATCCGGGCCGCCGCGCCAAACTGGAGCGGCGCGATGGTCGTGATGACGGCAGGTGGCAGCGAAATCATCGCAACAGAGGCGATACGCGCAGGCGCCGTCGACTACATTCCCAAGGGCTCCATCTCGCAGGTTTCCCTGCAGCGCGCGCTCACGAACGCGATCGAAAAAGTGGACCTTCAGAACTCGATCGTCGAAAGCAATTCCGAGCTGGCGCGCGCGTACGAGCAGCTGCAGAAAAGAAGCGACGAAATCGCGCGCTTCTATCACCGCGTGTCGCACGAAATCAAGACACCGCTGACCGCGGCGCGCATGTTCATGTCGATGCTGCACGAAGGACTCGCCGGCGAACTGAACGATGAGCAGGTCACGATCGTCAGCCAGGCGATAAAGAGCTGCGACGAGCTTTCGAGCCATTTAGACGACCTGATCGAATGCACGCGGCTCGAAACGGGCGAGGTCGTACTGCACAAGGACTCCGAGTAGCTACAGCAGGTGGTCGGACGCGCCGTCGCCTCCGTGACCCCGGCCGTCGATGCCAAGTCGCTGGAACTTTCCGTTGATCTGAGCGAGGAACTCCCCGAGCTCAGCATCGACGGCGGCCGCATCGTGCAGGTCATCGCCAATGTCCTCGGCAACGCCGTCAAATTTACGGAGCCCGGCGGGTCGCTGGCTCTACGTGCGCAGGTGTCCAACAAACTAAAGGGCTTTGTCGAAATTGCCGTCAGCGACAGCGGCATCGGCATTGCACCGGAAGACATCGAAAACGTATTCGAACGCCTGTACCAGGTAAGCGACATCGGCGATTCG
>CALKYK010000116.1 GCA_938003715.1 uncultured Gammaproteobacteria bacterium | reverse complement strand
CACCGATCGCCAGGGCAACGCGCTGTCGTGGGCCACGGCCGGCGGCTGCGGCTTCAAGGGCTCGCGCAAGTCGACGCCGTTCGCCGCGCAGGTGGCCTCCGAGAAGGCCGGTCGTGTAGCGCAGGAGTATGGCGTGAAGAACGTCGACGTGCGCGTGCGCGGGCCGGGGCCCGGGCGCGAGTCGGCGGTGCGCGCCCTGAACGCGCTGGGTTTCCGTATTCAACACATCGAGGACGTTACGCCGATCCCCCACACCGGTTGCCGTCCGCCGAAGAAACGCCGGGTATAGAGGCAGAAAATGGCAAGATACCTAGGACCAAAGTGCAAACTGTCGCGCCGCGAGGGCACAGACCTGTTCCTGAAGAGCGGCGTGCGTCCGCTCGAGTCGAAGTGCAAGCTCGAAGTCCCGCCGGGCGGCGCCGCACAGCGTCGGCCGCGCCTGTCGGACTACGGCATGCAGCTTCGCGAGAAGCAGAAGCTGCGCCGCATGTACGGCGTACTGGAACGGCAGTTCCGCAATTACTACAAGAAGGCGGCCCAGCTCAAAGGCTCGACGGGTGAAAACCTGCTGCGCCTGCTCGAGGGCCGTCTCGACAACGTCGTCTACCGCATGGGATTCGCCGCGACGCGCGCCGAGGCGCGCCAGCTCGTCAGCCACAAGAGCATCGAGGTGAACGGGCGGGTCGTGAACATCCCGTCAGCTCAGGTCAGCGCGGGCGATGCGGTCGGCGTACGTGAAAAAGCGAAAAAACAGCTTCGTGTGCAAAACGCGGTCGAGATCGCGTCCCAGGTCGGGCTGCCGGACTGGGTCGACGTGGACACGAAGAAGATGACGGGCACCCTGAAGTCGCTGCCGGATCGCCAGGAGATCCTGCCGGACATCAATGAAAACCTCGTCGTCGAGCTGTACTCGAAATAGTAGGAGTTACATCCATGCAGGAATCTGTAAACGAATTTCTCAAGCCGCGCGTCGTCAAGGTCGCGCCGATCAACGACCTGCACGCAAAGGTCACGATCGAGCCGTTCGAGCGGGGCTACGGCCACACGCTCGGCAATGCGCTGCGGCGTATCCTGCTTTCGTCGATGCCCGGCGCGGCGATCACGGAAGCGGAGATCGACGGCGTGCTTCACGAGTACACGAGCATCGAGGGTGTGCAGGAAGACGTCGTCGACATCCTCCTGAACCTGAAGCAGGTCGCCGTGCGCATGCACACGCGCGACACCGCCGAGCTGCGTATCTCGAAGAAAGGTCCCGGTGTGGTCACCGGTGCCGACATCCAGCTCGATCACGACGTCGAGGTCATGAACCCGGACATCGTCATCGCCAACCTGACCAAGGATGGCGAGCTGAACATGGTGCTGAAGGTGGAACGCGGCCGCGGCTATCGCCCCGCCACCCAGCGCCCGGCGTTCGAGGAACAGTCCGGCCCGATCGGCCGCCTGCAGCTCGACGCGTCGTTCAGCCCGGTGCATCGCGTCACCTATGACGTCGAAGCGGCACGCGTCGAACAGCGCACCGACCTGGACAAGCTGATCATCGACATCGAGACGAACGGCACGATCGACCCGGAAGAGGCGATCCGCCGCGCCGGCTCGATCCTGAAGGACCAGCTCTCGGTGTTCGTCGACCTGCAGGGCCAGGACGAGAGCCTGAGCGCGGCTGCCGAGCACCAGGTGGACCCGATCCTGCTGCGCCCGGTCGACGAGCTGGAGCGGACGGTGCGTTCGGCGAACTGCCT
>CALKYK010000115.1 GCA_938003715.1 uncultured Gammaproteobacteria bacterium | reverse complement strand
CTGCTGGTCCAGTTGGAGCAGGTGTGATCCTCGCCGTCGTCGAATGCCGTGCCGTCGATGCGCGTGCCGGTCAGGATGTCGTGCCGGTTCGGGCTGTCGCCGGTGCCGTTGACGACATTGCCGTTTTCGTCGAGCGCCGTTTCCTTGTCGATGTTCGCATCGTCGCTGTGCAGTTCGTCGACGTCGCTGGCGATCAGCACGCCGTCCGCGTTGTGCCACGGCCCCTCGCCGATGCGGTCGCGCGCGTTCACCGTGTCGGTGCTGAGATACGCGCGCCAGTCCCTGTCACCGGCGCCTGCCGACTCGGCCAGCATCTGGCAGTGCGCATCGGCACCGTCGAGCCCGCCGAGGTCTGCGCCGTTGCCGGGACCCTCGCTGGTCAGGAAGAAGCTCATGCCGTTGTCCTGGGCCACCGCCCATTGCAGCGCAGCCGCGCACAACAGCGCGCCCGCTCCGATCCATGTCCTTCGTTTCATGGTGTCCCCCTCATTCGTTCTTGCGTTTTTTTGCTACAGGTCCTCGGCACTCATCGGCGACGACAGCAGCACGCCGAAGCGTCGCCAGCGTTCCGCGGCATCTGCATCGCCGCGTTCGACGTAGTCCCGGACCAGGTCCTTGCCGAGATTGTAATTGATCACGTAGCTCCGATAGGTATCGAAGAAATCGACGCGCTGCGCGGCGCGTTCCGGCGAGGAAAGTGCGTAGTCGACCAGCCATTCTTCGGCCGCCGCGCGATCGATCGTGCCGTTCAGGTAATCGCGCGCCGCCTCGTTGCCCGCATAGTCGAGCCGGGCGAGCAGCTCAAGCAGTGCGTAGTAGCGGTCGGCTTCGCCGGCGTCGAGTCCGGCCAGCGGAAACAGCACGGTCTTCTCGAATTCGATTCGCTGGTCGTCCGGAAACGCCAGGTCGATGCCGTAGTTGCCGCTGCCTTCCGCGATCAGTGACTGCGGACTGAACAGCGGGTACAGCGTGAACTCGAGCCAGCCGCGCTCGCGCACGAGGTACTGCTCGAGCAGCGCATTGAACGTGTGATGCCCCGGATAACCTTCGTGGCAGCCGAGGTCGACGGCGCGGCTGATGTAGATCGGCAGGTCGGTGTTTATCTGGATCAGGCTTTGCGAGTGTCCCTGGTACCAGTTGTACCCGGACCATGGCTTGTCCGTGACGTACTCCAGCGTGAACGACTCACCGTCGGGCAGCGTCATGTTGTCGAGCGTACGGCGACGACATTCGGCAATTGCGGCGTCGAAAACTTCGGCCAGCCGGTCCGGCGGTATGACGAAGCGGTCGCGGAACGCGTTGACCCGCGCCGAGAGGTCGCCATCGCCGCCTAGCAGCGCATCGATCTCGGCCAGTATTGCCTCGAAATGGGCTGCGTCGTGGTCCGGCGCGACGGCACCGAACAGGCGCCGGGACTCCTCGTCGAACGACAGCGTCTCACCGCTCGCCATCAGCGCGCGCGTGTCGAGCGCGCGCAGCCGGCCGAGCAGCCCGTCGATGCGCTGCAGCGTTTCGGCATCCGCGCCCGGCCGATGCGCTTCGATGCGCCCGACCAGGCCGGCGGCCCGGTTGCGAATGTCGCCCAGCGTCGCGTCAGCGGCCTCTGCCTCCTCGCGAATCGATTCCGGTCCGAAGTAGGCGTCGACGTGGGCGGGGTCGTGCTGCCCCATCGCGAGTTCGAGGAACAGGTATTCACGGGCGAGGTCGTCGAGGCCTGCCTCGGTGCCGCCTGTCGGGCCGGCATCGTCGCGGCCGCAACCGGCAACGAGCATTGCGATCAGGAGTATCGAAATCAGTTGCTGCATTGTCATCGCCGGGCGCTACACTTCTGTAAATGAGACGGCCGGCAAGGATAGCATCCGGCCGGCCCAGAAATTTTAAACGAGAAGCGCCGGCAACGGTCCAATGCCGCAGCGCCCCGAAGAGCGAGTTTCGTCGATGCCTAAACAGTCGAGCCAATGGTTGATCCCGGTGATCCTGGCGGTCGCCGCCGGGCTCGCGCTCTGGTACTACTGGATGCAGGTCAGTGAGCCCCCGCCCGAATCGCTCGTGATGCCCGCGGAGGCACCGGCGGAACGCTTGCCGGGTCCTGTTCACCCGGTCCCGGTCGACGACGCTGTCGCCGTCGAGCAGCCGAATCTGGTGCCGCTGCCGTCCCTCGACGAGAGCGACGAGTACTTCAGGCTGGAGCTCGACAACCTCTACGGAGACGCGCTCGACGCACTGCTGGTCGAATCGGGCCTGATCGAGAAATTCGTGGCGACCGTCGACAACCTGCCGCGGTCACGTGTCGCGGAACGCATCCGGCCTCTCGGACCGGTTCCCGGCGCGTTCCTGGCGGAGGAAGCCGGCGGCGACCGGTTCCGGCTGGGCGCGGGTAATCACGCCCGCTACGACCAGCTCGTCGCGCTGTTGGCAGCCACCGATCTCGACCAGGCCGTGGCCGTCTACCGGCGCTATTACCCGCTGATGCAGAAAGCCTACGTGCAGCTCGGCTACCCGAACGGCTATTTCAACGATCGCCTGGTCGAGGTCATCGACCACCTGCTGGCAACCCCGGACGTCGACGCGCCGCTGGCGCTGGCGCGCCCGCACGTGCTGTTCGAGTACGACGACCCGGAGCTCGAAGCGCTGTCGGGCGGACAAAAGATCCTGTTGCGCATGGGTCCTGAACACGCACGGACGGTAAAGCAGAAACTGCGCGATCTCCGGGCGCGACTGGTCGCGCTGTAAGATCCCGTCTCTTTCGCGCCGCGGCCGAACTGTGCTTTCATCGGCCACGGGGAAAACAAGAACACGAAAATCCGGGGGAACACGATGAGACTGCCAGCACTGGCGCTTTTTGCGCTCGGTGGCGCCGCATTTGCCGCAG
>CALKYK010000114.1 GCA_938003715.1 uncultured Gammaproteobacteria bacterium | reverse complement strand
TTTTTATCGCGCGCGACGGGTCGGCGATGAGCACGCCGATTCTCGCATATGTTTGTGACAGGACGAGGTGCTTGACGATTTCCAAGAAATCCGGATCGTCATAAATGCCCGGATCGAGGTCGTGGGTGAAGATGGAGATGCGGCGGTTTGCTTCCTTCGCGACGTCAATGACGGCAAGGCGCATCTCTTCCTTGGTCGAGATGACCCAACGACGTCCTTTTTCCCGAGCTGGTTCCATCAGCCACCGACAACCGGGCCGCGCAAATGTCGGGGTGGGTCTGACCGGCACTACCGACCCCGATAGCGCTGTACCTGCCTGAATGAATTTTATGTATAGCCGCCGCCGGTGCAGAAAGTTTACCGGTCGCTTGAAGTGCGCCGGTGGGAACGGTGTCACGTTTTTCCGACAACCTGCCGCATGAGAAACGTTCTCATTGGGGGGCGCCGCGGAAAAAACGCGGCTCAGGGCTGCTTGCGGGCCAGGTCGGCGGCCAGCCCGACGTAGGCCGCCGGGGTCAGCGAGAGAAGCCGTTTTTTGTCCGCTGCCGGAATGTCGAGCGTCGCGATGAACTCGTTGAGAGACTCCTTCGTCACCCGGCGGCCGCGGGTCAGCGCCTTCAGCTTCTCGTAGGGCTCCGGAATGCCGTACCGGCGCATCACGGTCTGCACCGCTTCGGCGAGTACTTCCCAGCTGTCGGCGAGGTCCGCCGCGATGCGCTCGGAATCCACCTGCAGCTTGCCGAGACCTTTCACGAGGGACCGACAGGCGACCAGCACGTGGCCCAGCGCCACGCCGAAGTTGCGCTGCACCGTCGAATCGGTCAGGTCGCGCTGCCAACGGGACACCGGCAGCTTGTCCGCGAAATGCGCGAGCAGCGCAGTCGCGACGACGAGATTGCCCTCGGCGTTCTCGAAATCGATCGGGTTGACCTTGTGCGGCATCGTCGAGGACCCGACTTCGTCTGCATTCGCTCGCTGCCGAAAATAGCCGAGCGAAATGTACCCCCACAGATCACGGCAGAGATCGATCAGTATCGTGTCGTAGCGGTGCAGCGCGTGCGCGTACTCCGCCGTCCAGTCGTGCGGCTCGATTTGCGTGGTATGCGTATTCGCATCGAGTCCGAGCGAGGCGACGAAGCCCGCGCAGATGGACGGCCAGTCCGCATCGGGATAGGCAGCGACGTGCGCATTGTAATTGCCGACGGCGCCGTTGAACTTGCCGCGTATGACGACGGACGCGAATGCCTCGCGGGCCCGCGACAGCCGGTGCGCAACGTTGGCGAATTCCTTGCCGACAGTCGTCGGGCTCGCCGCCTGGCCGTGCGTGCGCGACAGCATCGCAATCTCCGCGTACTCGGTACCGAGCGAACGGAGCTTCGCCGTGATCTCGCGCATCGCCGGCTGCAATACTTCGTCCCGCGCCGTACGCAACATCAGCGCATAAGCGAGGTTGTTGATGTCCTCGGACGTGCACGCAAAGTGAATGAAATTCGAGAGTGTCGCGTTATCGCTGCCAGCACCGATTTTTTCGCGAATGAAATACTCGACGGCCTTGACGTCGTGGTTCGTCGTCGACTCGATTTCCTTGATTCGCTCCGCATCGTCCGCGGTGAAGCCGTCGACGACGTCGTTCAGGACGTCTTTCATCACCGATGACAGCGGCGCCAGCTCGCCGATCGCCGCCTGGTCCGAGAGCCACTGCAGCCAGCGGATTTCGACGAGGACACGAAAGCGAATCAGCCCGAATTCGCTGAGCGTGTCGCGCAACGCACCGACCTTGTCGGCGTAGCGTCCGTCAACGGGCGACAGCGCTCTCAGTCTGTTGCGTTGCATCCTGTACTCGGCGGCCGGGCTGGACTTGCGCCCACAAACGGCGAATCATACACGAAAGGTCCGGCGACAATCACGACGCCTTCCGGGCCGAAACAGACGCGAATTCGCGACCTCGACAACCAGGAATCCAGTGCAACGATGAGCAGCAAGAAACGCCGCAAGGTCAGCGACAGCATGGGCGAACTCGAGGTGCCGGCGGGCGCCCTGTGGGGCGCCCAGACGCAGCGCGCCGTCGAAAACTTCCCGATCAGCGGCATGCCGATGCCGCGCGCATTCATCGCCGCGCTAGGGCTCGTTAAATGGGCCGCGGCCGGTGCGAACGCGGAACTCGGCCTGCTGAAAACCGACCGCGCGGTGGCAATCCAGAAGGCTGCGCTCGAGGTGGCCGACGGCAAACATGACGATCAGTTTCCGATCGACGTTTTCCAGACCGGTTCCGGCACCAGCTCGAACATGAACGCTAACGAAGTGATCGCTGAAATCGCGAGCGGCCACCTGGGCTCCCCCGTGCATCCGAACGACGACGTCAACATGAGCCAGAGCTCGAACGACGTGATCCCGACCTGCGTACACCTGAGTGCGGCGCTGGCGATCGACGGCACGCTGCGGCCGGCGCTGACCCACCTGTCGCGCGTGCTCGGCAAGAAAGCGGAAGAGACGCAGTCGGTGGTCAAGACCGGCAGAACTCACCTGATGGACGCGATGCCGGTCACGATGGGCCAGGAGGTCGCCGGCTGGCAGGCGCAGGTGGATCACGCCATCGAGCGCCTCGACGATGCCATGCAGCGGCTGACCGGCCTTGCCCAGGGCGGCACGGCGGTCGGTACCGGTATCAACGCGCACCCGAAGTTCGGCGCCAAGGTCGCAACGCTGCTCAGCGAACGGACCGGCGTCGGTTTTCGACCGGCCGACTCGCTGTTCGAAGCGCTCAGCAGCCAGGACACGGCGGTCGAGGTGTCCGGGCAGCTGCGCGTGTACGCGGTCAGCCTGATGAAGATCGCAAACGATTTGCGCTGGATGAATTCCGGTCCGCTGGCCGGCATTGGCGAGATCGAGCTGCCGGCGCTGCAGCCCGGCTCGAGCATCATGCCGGGCAAGGTCAACCCGGTCATACCCGAAGCGGTCGCGATGGTCTGCGCGCAGGTCATGGGCAACGACGCGACGATTGCGGTGGCCGGTCAATCCGGCAACTTCCAGCTCAACGTGATGCTGCCGGTCGTTGCACACAACCTGCTGCAGAGCATCGAGATCCTGGCCAACGCGAGCGCCTGCCTCGCCGACAAGGCGATTGCCGGCTTCACCGTCAACCAGGCCAACATCGACCGCGCCGTCGACCGCAACCCGATCCTGGTGACCGCGCTGAATCCCGTCATCGGCTACGAAAAAGGCGCGGCGGTGGCGAAGAAGGCTTACAAGGAAGGCAGGCCGGTCAGGGAAGTCGCGCGCGAGGAGACCGACCTGAGCGACGAGGAACTCGAACGCCTGCTCGATCCTGCTGCGCTGACGAAGGGCGGCATCCAGCATTAGGCGCCACGACGCGTGCTGACCGCCGACGAGATTCGCCGCCGACTGGCCGGCACGCGCCCGCCGGACAACCTGCTCGACGTCGCGGCAGGTCACACGGCACAGCGATTGCCGCAAACGCTGCTCTCGAAGCTGACCGGCGAACTGACCCCCGCTGGCGTCCTGATCCCGATCATCGAGCGCGAGGACGCGCTCGACGTCCTGCTGACGGTCCGCTCGCCCGGGCTCAAGCACCACGCCGGACAGATCAGCTTTCCCGGCGGTCGCATGGAGCCGCAGGATGCCGGCATCGTCGACACGGCACTGCGCGAGACGGAAGAGGAGGTCGGCATTCCGGCAGCGAAGGTCGAAATTGCGGGATTCCTCGAGCCGATGGCGACCGTCACCGGCTACGCCGTCACGCCGGTGATCGGTCTCGTGCAGCCTGCCGTCGAGCTGACGCTGGACCCGGCTGAAGTCGACGAGGTGTTCGAGGTGCCGCTCGCGTTCCTGCTCGACAGCGCGAACGAGGAGCAGGGCGAACGCGACGTGCGCGGCACCCGGGTGCCGGTCGTGTCCTTCACCTGGGCGCAGTACCGGATCTGGGGCGCCACCGCGAGCATGCTGGTCGCGCTGAGAACAAAACTTGCTACTTTTCAATAGACAATGAGCTCTATCGAGAAACTGCTTGATATCATGGCTGCGCTGCGGGATCCGCAGGACGGCTGCCCGTGGGACCTGCAACAGGACTTCTCGAGCATTGCGCCGTACACGATCGAGGAAGCCTACGAAGTCGCCGACGCCATCGCCCGCGGTGATCTCGCTGCGCTCGAGGACGAGCTCGGCGATCTGCTGTTCCAGGTGGTGTTTCACGCACGGATGGCCGAGGAGCAGGGCGCATTCGGCTTCGAGGATGTGGCCCGCGGCATCGCCGACAAGATGCTGCGCAGGCACCCGCACGTATTCGGCAGCGCCGAAGAGCGGGCCGCCGGTCCCGAAAAGGGTGCGTGGGAGCGCATCAAGGCCGACGAACGCCGCACGTCCGGCGTGACGCCGGGTGTGCTCGACGGCATTCCGCTGGCGTTGCCGGCGCTGAAACGGGCGCAGAAGCTCGGCAAACGCGCCGCAACCGTCGGCTTCGACTGGCGGGACCCGGCAGGCGTTCGTAACAAGGTCAACGAGGAACTCGATGAGCTCGACGCAGCCCGGGACGCGGGTGATGCGGCAGCCGTGCGGGAAGAGCTGGGCGACCTGCTGTTCTCCGTCGCCAACCTGGCCCGGCACCTGGGCGTCGATCCCGAAGACGCACTGGCCGCCGCCAATCGCAAGTTCGAAGGCCGTTTCCGGGCCATGGAGGCCGGCGAAAAAGGCACTCTGGCCGATCTGGACGAGGCCGCGCTCGAGGCCCGCTGGCAGGCCGCCAAGGGCCGCCGCGAGGGCCGCTGATCCGTTCATAAGCCGTTCAGTTTCGGCGGGTTTTTAAAGCATTTTCGTTCAGCGCCGGTTCATTGCCGGCACGCTATCGTTCGTCCCAGGCTCGGTACTGGACCGGGCCAGGATTGAACTGACGGAGAAGGACGATGAGTAACAGAACGAGGATTGCGACAGTGACGGGGGCCGCCCTCGCGTCCCTGTTCCTGGTTTCTGGCGCGGCCGCTGCGGGCGAGTACGCCTATTCCGGCCAGCGCCACAAGGCGGTCTATGACTACGCGAAGGTCGTCAGTGTGCGGCCGATCGTCCGCTATGTCACCGTGACCACGCCGGTCAAGGAGTGCTGGGACGACGTCGAGTACTACACGACCGCGCATCGCCAGCCCGGCAAGGCCGGCAGGGCGCTGTTCGGCGCCATCGTCGGCGGCGTGATCGGACACCAGTTCGGCAGCGGCAGCGGTAACGACGCCGCGACGATTGCCGGCAGCCTGATCGGCGCGGCCGTTGCCAGCGACGGCGCCGACGGCGGTCCGCGCTACGTGACCACCGAGCACGCACGGCCGGTACGCCGCTGCGAGACGAACTACCGTTCGGAGCAGCAGGAGCGCATCGACGGCTACGACGTGCTCTACAAGTATCACGGCCGGACCTACGCGACGCGTACGCCGTTCGATCCCGGCAACAGGATCCGCATCCGGGTAGACATTCGCCCGGTCGGCTGACAGAGCCCCCTGTGGATGTCGCCGGTGCCCGTGTGACGCACTCCGTTGCAATCGGCCCGGCGACATTCCACACTTCCAACCACCTGCCGAACCGCCCCGGATTCACAATGCAGACGCTCAGGACAACACTGCTGACCCTGCTCTTGCTGGCC
>CALKYK010000113.1 GCA_938003715.1 uncultured Gammaproteobacteria bacterium | reverse complement strand
TCATCATTCGATTCTAGTTCGAAACGCCGACCGCCGGCGACCGTCACTTCACGACCCAGTTACCGCTCGCATCCTGGTAGTAATGACCCGGTGCCGTTTTCTGCACGGCCAGCTGATAAAAGCGAAACGCCACCTGCTCGACGGTTGCACCGGTCTTGGTCGCCGTGCTCTGGAACTCTTCCTGGCGTTTTGCGTTCACTTCGGCGATCAGGCTGCGAACGTCCGCGCTGGGTGGTGATTTCACGGCCGCCAGGTAGCCGGTATTGGCTTCGCCCACCAGTCCCTGTTCCTTCGCATCACGAATGTCGATGGCCCAGGCGCTCTGCAGCATGAGCATGAGGCCCACGGCGGAAAAAATTCTTGTCGCGGCTTTCATGTCAAAAAACCTCGCTGTCTTCACTGAACAGATCCTCGAGTTCGCGATCGATCTGCACGCGAATGTTGTGTTCAATCCTGACGTTCAGGTTGATTTCGATCGGCTTTTCCGGAGCCTCGACCTTGACGGTCGGATTGCAGCCCAGGAGCAGCAGGCTCGAAATCACTGGAATGATGACGGAACCTCTGGGTGTTCCGGTTCGGTGATGCTCGAACATTCAATGTCACCTCAAATGGGAATCGCGGGGCCGTTGTGATCTACTTGGCCAGTCGCTTTTCCAGTATATCTTCGACCGAGCGCGCCGCCTGCAGGCTCCTGAGCATCTGGGGGACGTTGTTCTCGACCCCCAGGTTCAGGACGATCGGCCGGTTGCCCTCCATGTCCGGATTACGGCCGGTCAGACGCATTTTCAATACCAGGTCGCCGTTCTCTTTGTACTCCACGTCCGACGTCAGCGTCTCGTAGCGGAAGTGGCTGAGCGCGCGCGTCACCGTATCGACCGCAGAGCCGTCCGGTTTTCCGACCGGAACTGCCGCCTTGTAGCGGATGACGCCGCCGGGCGGGTCGCCGGTCAACCGGCCCTGCGAAACCCTGACCGTGTCGCCTTCGACCGTTACCGGCAGCACGGCACCGATGGTGCCGCTGACCTCTATGGCCTCGAAATCCTCCATGGACAGCACCTTCCGCAGGTCCAGCGACTCTGCATGCAGGGTCAGAGTATTGGGTCCGGATTCTGTATGAAAGCTGAACGGATCGGCCGTCACGGTGCCGCCGAAAGCCTGCATCCGCAGGCGGCTCACGTCGACGGACAGGGGCTCGGCGTGCACCGCGTAATCCGCCGAAATGTTCGTGACCGGTATGCCGAAGTCGACCAGCCCGACGGAGACTGTCGCCGGCTGCGGGTCCAGGCCGCCGGCCGTGCTGTAAAGGATGCGAAGGCCGCTGGACAGGCCGGTAAACGCGGTTTCCTGCCACGCACCCGCCAGGGCGTTCAACCACAGCGTCGATTCGCCGCTGACCTCGGTCTCGCCGGCCACATTCTGCCAGCTCAGTTGCAAGTCGCTCGTGACACTGCCGGCAACGAGTTCCAGCGCCGAAGGCCACGGCGAAATGCGCCGCGACAGGGGCTGGGACGCAAAGGACACGTTCGCTCCCGTTAGCGACAGGCGTCCGGATTGGGTGTCGAGACGATGGCTTACCTCGAGTTTCGCGGGTTCCGCCGAGCCCGTCGTCGTAAGCGAGATTGCCAGGTCGGACGCGCGCCGGTCGAGACTGCCGCTGAACGCGGGCAGGCTCAGGCGCTGTTCACGCCAGCGGACAGTGGCATCCGGTGCAGAAAAAGACAGCATTGCCGATTGCTCGTCATCGATTTCGGTCACGTTGATTTGTCGGAGCGTCAGCATTGCCGCAGCCGCCGTTTCCGCGTCGGGCCTGAACGACCGAACCTGCATTGCCGCCTCTTTGGCGGCGTATTTCCAGCCCGTGTCATCGACGGTCAGCGTGGCGCCGGACGTCAGCGTACCGGTCAGGCCGTCCACCCGGTATCCCGACACGTCGGCATCCGTCACTTCGAGCAACGCCTGCGGGGAGAATTCAACGCGGGTACCGGTTGCGTCGAAGAGTACCGACTGGGAAGCGGACCAGTCGATACCGCCGAAGCGACCGAACGGCAGCGTCGCATTCTGCATCCGGATGCGCGTGCGCATCGAACAAGCAGGGCCCGATCGGCAGGCGAGCTGCGACATCGAAACCGGGATGTCACGCCACTCATCGTAAGTAACGACGAGCGATGCCGCAGCCTGGCGGGCCGTCCACTGCGTCGCCGGCACGGTTGCCGAAAGTTCGAGCGGTGCGGCGGATTCGACGACCACGATCGCGCCCGCCGAGCCCGGCTCAGCAAGTTCGAATCGCAACTCGGACGACGGAGTGAACGTTGCTTCGACGTCGGACGGCAGGCTCGGCTCGGACGCCACGTTCATCGACACGTGGAGGTTGCCGGCGCCCGAGAGACCACCGAGGAAATCCGGCAGCAGATCGTACGGCCGGAGATACGTCGAGTAACGCCCGAGATCGATCGCCAGGTCGGCATCGACCGCGTAGTCGCTGCCCAGCCTTTGCACGGTCGCGTTGATCGTTTCCGTTACGCCGGAGCTGTCCGCCGTGCCGAGAATCGCCGTGACGTCGTAGCGGTCCTCGATCGGCCCGACAATGATGACCGAACCCTGCAGGCTCGCGGTTCGTGCTGCGATCGCCTGGCGATCACTCGAAGAAACCCATCGCACCTCGTGCAGGGTCGGCAAGTTGTCGACCTGCAGTTCCCCGATGGCGATCTGCGTGCCCGGCTGTTCGTACGGCAGTGCCAGCAGCTGGTCGAGCGACCGCGCCAGCGAGCGCGGTGCGGCCGCTTCTTCAGCCGCAAGGACAATGACCACCCGGCCCGCGGCATAGGTCTTCGCCCTTGCCGGCGAGACGCCGATCGGCAGCACCAGGTCGTCGATCGCTATGGTCGTGCCGGAATCGTGCAGCAACGCCAGGCGGCTGATCCGTGCGTTGTCGGCGGCCAGCGCATCCAGCGAGATGTCGGTGAACGTCAGCCCGTAGCCGGCCAGCACCGGGTTCGAAAAGCGCTGGATCAGTGAATTCCGCAGGTACCAGCCGACCGCGAGCAATATGCCAGCGATCGCCAGGACGACGGCTAGGGAGACTCTGCTCAACTCTCGTCGCCCACGACGCAGGGTAATCGGGCAAGGCAAGGCGCGAGGAGCGACGTGTACGTTATGTACACGAATGACGAGCAACGCGGCCTTGCCCGATTACCCTGCGTCCCACGATAATGTA
>CALKYK010000112.1 GCA_938003715.1 uncultured Gammaproteobacteria bacterium | reverse complement strand
GTGCAGATGCATCCGGGGCCTCGCCGGCCAATCGTCCTCGACGCGCTCGCCGCGGGATACCATGTGTTCGTGCCGAAACCGCCCGCGTCGACATCGGTCGAGGCCGCAGAACTCGCCGCCGCCGCCGAAAGCGCCGGGCGGGTGCTCATGGTCAACTTCCAGCGCAGATTCAGTTTCGCCGTGCGGCGCGCCAGGGAGAAAATGCAGGAACCGGGTTTCGGCGCTCTGACCCAGTTATCGAGTTCCTTTTGCAGCGGCCTCTTTACCGGCGAGCGCGGACAAAGCTACGACGACCCGGTGCACGCTTTCCTGCTCGACATGGCGCCCCACCATCTCGACCTGGCCCGCCACCTTGCCGGAGAGGTCGCGCAAGTATCGCTGCACCATCACCTCTCGGGTGACGGCGTCGCGCTCGCCCTGGCGCTCAAGTTCGAAAGCGGCGCCGTCGGCACGATGCAGCTGTCGAGCTTCCGCATCTGGTGGCGCAACTACGACCGCATCGAGCTGACGGGGCGAGGCGAGTACCTGGTGCTGGACGATTTGTGGCGCCTTAAACACTACACGGAGGCAGCGAACACGTTTACCGAGAACTGGAGCGACGAACGCAGCGGCGAGCTGACCGGGGACGGCCCTTGCCTCGCCGAATTCGTCGCGGCAATCCGCGAATCGCGCCAACCGATGTGCAGCATGCGGGACGCCGTCGAAAGGACGCGCCTCTAGGAAGTCATCTACGATGCCGTGCGCGCAGAGCACCACGGCGTCCTGAATCGGCTATGACACTGCCTTGATCGAATTCGACAACGTCACGAAGCGGTTCGGCGCGACGCTCGCGGTCGACCGATTCAGCTGCCGGTACGAGGCCGGCCGCACGCACGTGCTGCTCGGCTCCAGCGGCTGCGGCAAGACGACCCTTCTGCGCATCGCGCTGGGCCTCGAGCGCCCGGACTCCGGCACCGTGATGGTCGGTGCGAACGGCAATACGGCGCAAAACGTCGGCTACGTCGTACAGTCGGGCGGGCTCTTCCCCCACCTGACGGTGCGGCAGAACGTCGCGCTGGCGGTCGAGGTGCGTCGATGGCCGAAGGACCGGATCGAGCAGCGCATCGACGAGCTGCAGCAGCTGGTCGGTTTCGACGCCGACATCATGCTGCGCTATCCGGCCGAGGTGAGCGGCGGCCAGCAGCAGCGCGTCAGCCTGATGCGTGCCCTGATGCCGGATCCGCCGGTGCTGCTGCTGGACGAACCGCTGGGCTCGCTCGACCCCCTCGTTCGTGACGACCTGCAGCGCGAGCTGCGGCAAATATTCAGGCGCCTCGAAAAGACCGTGCTGTTCGTCACGCACGACATTCGTGAAGCGGCCATGATCGGCGACACGATCACGCTGATGACCGACGGACAGCTGGTGCAGCACGGCCGCTTCCGGGAGCTTGCGGAGAACCCGGCGAACGGCTTCGTGCGTCGATTCCTTGAAGCTCAGACGCTGCCTGCGGAAGCGTGATCCGATGACGATCGCCGACGGCCCGGGCTGCATTTTTCGTTTGCGGCGAAGCCTCGTCGTCGCGCTCGTCGCAGGCCTGTTCGCTTCGAGCGTTGCGGCCCAGGAACGGATCCGTGTCGGCTCGAAATCCTTTACCGAGAACTTCATCGTCGGCGAAATCCTCGCCCAGATCGCGGAAGATTCCGGCGAGGCATCGGTCGTCCGCAACATGGGGCTCGGCTCGGCGGCGATCGCCTACGCTGCATTGCGGGCCGGCGAGATCGACGTGTATCCCGAGTACAGCGGCACGATCGGCCTCGCCCTCTTGAACGACCCGGCCGCGACCGAGGTCGACGTGCTGCGCGAAAGGCTGCGTCCGCTCGGCCTGACGGTGAGCGATCCGATCGGCTTCAACAACACCTACGCAATTGCGATGACCGAGACGCGGGCGGCGGAGCTGGGTATCTCACGCATTTCCGACCTTGCCGCGCATCCGCAGCTATCGGCCGCATTCAGTGCCGGGTATCTCGATCGGCCCGACGGGTGGCCCGGGCTGCAGCAAACCTACGGGCTCGATCTGTCCGACCTGCGCATCATCGAACATGCGCTGAAGTACGAGGCCGTGGCGCAGGGCGAGGTCGACCTGATCGATATCTACACGACCGATGCGAAGCTGCAGCGGTACGACCTGCGACTGCTCGAGGACGACCGCAACTTCTTTGCGGACTATCACGCCGTGCTGTTCGCCCGCGTGGATTTCGTCGATCGCTTTCCGCAAACCTGGGATGCGCTGAACGATAAACTCGTCGGCGCGATCGACGACGAGTTGATGTCGGCGATGAACGCGCGCGCCGATCTCGATCGCATCTCGACGCAGGAAATCGCGGCCGCGTTCCTCGAGCGGCCGCCGCCACAGGACGCGCTCGAGCGGCGGATCTGGAGGGATGTCGCGCGCCATACCGTCGATCACCTGTTCCTCGTGTTCGTCTCCGTGGGGCTCGCAATCCTCGTCGGTATTCCCACCGGCGTCGTGGCGGCGCGCTTCCGCACGCTCGGACGCGCGGCGGTCCTGTCCGGCGCCGTGATAGAGACGACTCCGTCGCTGGCGCCAC
>CALKYK010000111.1 GCA_938003715.1 uncultured Gammaproteobacteria bacterium | reverse complement strand
ATCGTGCAATTATTTCCTGCCGTCCGAATCCGGCGTGCTTGCCTCTCTATCGCTTCCCGAGAAGGTGCAGGACGGCGAGATCGCCTTCTTCAAACGCGTCGGCGATGCCGTGCTCGCACCGCCGCAAGGGTTCGAATACCTTGGCTGGGTGTACGCAACGGCAGACACGCTGGGTGAGGCGGAGGAACGCGTCGAGCGGATCATGTCGAAGTCGCACCTCGAGATCGCACGCTTCTCGCGAGGCTCCTCGCTGGGCCGCACGATACGCAGGAGCGGCCTGACACCGGCGCGGTTCTATCGGGATGCGCTGCTGGGCGCCGCGCGCATCGAACACGTGCGGGCGCTGCGGAAAGACGAGCAGCGCAGCCTGCACGTCGGCATCGCGAGCAATGCGTTTGCCGGCAGCGACAACCCGATCGAGGCCGAGCTGACGTCCGATGCTCAGACCATTGCGAGCACGCTCGAGGAGCGCGGCTATCGCACGACGTTTCTCGACTTCAACAAGCCTTTCGAAGCCGCGAAAGAGGTGCAGGACCGCAATATCGACGCCGTCTTCAACCTGTGCGAACGCATCAACCACTCCAGCCTGCTGGAACCGCACGCCGCCGCGTTGTTCGACATCCTGCGCATCCCCTATACCGGGTCGAATCCGTTCACGCTCGGCCTCTGCCTGGACAAGATCCGGGTCAAGAAACTTCTCGCCTTCCACAGCATCCCGACGCCGCGCTGGGACTACCTGTACGAGCGTGACGAGCAGTTCGACGAGGATTTTCCGCTGCCCGCCATCGTCAAGCCGGCCAACAGCGACAGTTCCATCGGCATCACGAACGATTCCGTCGTAACCACGCGCGAAGGCCTCTTGCAGCGTATCGATTACGTGCTGAACGACCTGCAGCGTCCGGTTCTCGTGGAAGCATTCATCGACGGCGACGAATACGACGTGTCGATCATGGGCAACTGGGCCGATGACCAGCGCGTGCTGCCGCTGTCCCGCTCCGTGTTCAAGAATCTGCCCGACGGCTACTGGCACATGTATCCCTACGAGGCGAAGTTCGAGGGCAGCGAGGTGCACAAGAAGGGCATCGAGGTGCAGCGTCCGCCGAAAGGCGTTTCAGGCAAACTCACGTCCCTGATCTCGGAAATCGCGCTGGACGCCTACAACGTGGTGGGCTGCAGCGACTACGGTCGGGCCGAGGTGCGCGTCGATTCGAAGGGCAACCCGTACGTGCTGGAGGTCAACCCGAATCCGTCGATCGGGCCGACCGACTGCGTGCCGCAGGTGGCGCAGCGCCCCGGCATGGAGCACGGCGTTTTCCTCGAAGAGGTCCTGAGGCTCACGCCCCGGCGCTACAAGGAGCGGCCCCCTTACTACCACCTGCAGATGACCACGCTCTAGCAGCGTGTTGACAAAAGCCTCATGCGGCGCGATACGGCGTCAAGCGAGGCCTCGAAAGCCTCATGGACTGGCGCGTACACTGCGTTTTCTCTATCGCCCTTTCCTTGTCTCGCACTCGCCTGAGACTTTTTCAACAGGCTGCCAGGAGAGCCGTTAAGAAGTCTGCTCCACGGAAGCCTGTTCCGCAGGGGTCAGCGCATCGATGTCGTTGACGATCAGCGTCCCGGTGCCTTCGTTCGTAAAAACCTCGAGCAACAGGCTGTCCGGCGCCTTGTGCGAAATGATGTGCACGCGGGCCACACCTTGCGAAAGGGCCATGTCGACGGCGGCGGCTTTCGGCAGCATGCCGTCAGCCAGTTTGCCGGCCTCACGCAGGTCGTCGAGGCCCTCCCGGTCGATGTAGGAAAGCAGCGAGCGCTGGTCATTGCGGTTGTCCAGGATGCCGGGCGCGCCGGTCATCAGGATCAGCTTTTCGGCATCGAGCTCCGCCGCGATCGCGGCGGCTACGGTGTCCGCATTGATGTTCAGGATGTTGCCCGTGGCGTCACACGAGATAGGGCTGACGATCGGAATGATTCCACTGTCGAGCAGGGTCCTCAGGATGTCGCCATCGACGGAATCGATATCGCCGACGTGCCCGTAGTCGACCTGGTTACCGGACCCGTCATCCACGGGCGGCCGCCGATGTGCGCGGATCAGACCGGCATCGACGCCGCTGACGCCTATCGCAGGAATCGACTGGTCGCGGCAGGCGGCGAGGATGCGGGTATTGATCTGACCGTTCAGCACCATCGTCGCGACGTCCAGCGACTTTTCGTCGGTGATGCGCCGACCCTGGACGAACGTCGCATCTATGCCGAGATCCTGCGCGAGCTTGGTCGACTGTGGTCCGCCGCCGTGGACCAGCACCACGCGAATCCCGATTTCGTGCAGGACGCCGAGTTGCTCGACGAGTGCGCGCATGCTGTCGGTGTTCGCAAAGACTTCGCCGCCCGCCTTCAGTACGAATACCTTTCGCTTGTATAAGCGTATGTACGGCGCGGCGTGTTTCAGTGCCGAGACGATGATAGAGCGTTCGGGTGCGTGACTCATGAAGATCTCCGGTCTTGATTCAGTCGATGCGGTCGAGCGCGGAAACCAGGCGGCTCACGTGCGAAGACTCCAGCACGAGCGGCGGCAACAAGCGGATTACGCGGGGATCGGCGCTGGTGCCGACCAGTATGTTGTCATCCAGCAGTGCATCGCGCACTTCGTTGGCCGGTCGGTCGAGGAGCAGTCCGAGCAGGAATCCCTTGCCCTGGATCTTCTGCACCGGTCCGGTGATGCACCGGTCGCGGATCTCGCGTTCGCGTTCGACGACGTTGTCGAGGAGCTTGCCGGACTCGATGGCACGGATGACAGCGACGATGGCCGCTGCCGCGACCGGGCCGCCGCCGAAGGTCGTGCCGAGCTCGCCCGAGCGCATCGCGGAGGACAGGGTCTCGGTGACCAGCACTGCGCCGCACGGGAAGCCGCCGCCGAGCGCCTTCGCGACGGTCAATATGTCGGGCTCGATGCCGGCATGCTCGACCGCGAAATACCGGCCACTCCGACCCATGCCGGACTGTACCTCGTCCGCAATCAGCACCGCACCGGCGCGCGTGCTCGCTTCGCGCATCGCCTGAATGAAGTCGCTGGACAGGTCGAAAGCGCCTGCAACGCCCTGTATCGGTTCAAAGATGACCCCGGCGACGCTGTCGTCGATCATCGCGTGAGCGGCGTCGACATCGTCCCGGGGTATGAAATCGACCTCGAACGGCAGGTTCGGGAACCCGTACCAGGAATCCCGCGACTTCCACGTCACCGCGGCCGCGGCCGCAGTACGGCCGTGAAAGCTGCCGGTGACGGCGAGTACCTTGCGCCGCCCCGTGGTCTTGCATGCGATGCGTAGGGCGTTCTCGTTCGCCTCGCCGCCGCTGTTGATGAAAAAAGCCCGCGTCAGGCCGGGCGGAGCAACCGACAGCAACTGCTCCGCCGCACACGCGCGCGCTTCCAGCGCCACGGCATTGCTCTGGAAGATCATGTCCCGGCACTGCGAGGCTATCGCCTGCACGAGGTCCGGGTGCCCGTATCCGAGTGCCGCGACCGCGTGGCCGCCGTACAGGTCGAGTATGCGCCGACCGTCTACGGTCTCGATCTCGCAGCCCGAGGCGCGCGCCGGCACGAACGGCAGCTGTCCATACACCGGGATGGTGGACCGCAATTCACGCTCGCGGACGCTCTGCGCCAGATCATCGCCCGGCGGGGATTCGTTCGGTCGGGTCCTCGTCATCGATTCAGGTCCACCCGGGCGCCGAGCTTTCGAGCCCGGCCGTCTCGGACAGCGACCACATGCGGTTCATCCACTGCATGGCTCCGCCAGCGGCGCCCTTGATGAGATTGTCGATGACGCAAAAGACGCTGACGGCGCGATCGTCGACGGCTGCGCCTATGTAGCACTGGTTGCTCGTGACCACGTCTTTCATGCGCGGCTCGCCATCCACGACGTTTATAAACGGCCTTTCGGCGTAGTACGACCTGAAGATTTCGAGGATTGCTTTCCTGTCGACAGACGAGTCGAGAGCGGCGTGCAGCGTCATGTGAATGCCCCGGGCGAATGGGCCCGAGTGCGGCACGAAGTGGGGGCGGATTTGCTTTCCGCAGGCGGATTGCAGCAGGTGGCCAATCTCGGGCGAATGCCGGTGGGCGAGGGGCTTGTATGCGTACAGGTTGCCGTGCCGCTCCGGGTGATGCGTGCCGGGCACGGGGCTGCGTCCGGCGCCCGTGCTGCCGGTGACGCCGTTGAAGAACAGGTCGCCGGAGATGACGCCGGCGTTGACAAGTGGCACGGCGGCGACGAGGGCGGAGGTCACGAAGCAGCCGGGGTGCGCAGCATGCTTGCGCAGCTCCGATGTATGTTCGGGCACGGCGCAGATGAAGTCGCCGAGGAGATTCAGTGCCGGATGGTCGTCGCCGTAGACGGACTTGAACAGCGCCGGGTCCGAAAAACGGAAGTCGGCCGAACAGTCGACGACGTGGACATCGAGACCCCTGGCGTCTGCTGCTTCGACGGCAGCCGCAATCGCCTGTGCCGACGCGCCGTGCGGTGCCGCCGAGAAAATGGCGAGCTGGCTGCCGTCGGGGATTTGGTCCGGCCAGGCATCCGGGGCGCTGAATTTCGCGTCACCGCAAATCGGTGCCAGGTGCGGGAATATCGACCGGATGGGCTGGTCTGTGAACGAACGCGACACCGCCGCCGCCAGCTCCAGCGTCGGGTGCCCGTGAACCAGGCGCAGCAACTCGCCGCCGACGTAGCCTGATGCGCCCAGGACGACAGTCTGGATGGTCATGAAGTGCTGCGCCGCCTCGTCTTGATTCCGACGGCGCCGGCGACCAGGTCACCGAGCTTGGAACCGGCCGTCAGTGCGTTGATGGCCGGCAGGCCGGTGTGCGCGGTGATCTGTCTCGTGCCGACCTCGTTGTCGGTGGCGGGACCGGTCACGACGCATGGCACGATATCGAAGCGTTCCCTGAGTATGCGATCGCCGCCCCACGCGGCGACTGGATCGGTCGCGCAAAGGACGACCGCGGTCAGCGCCTTGCGGAGCGCTTCGTCCGACAGGATCGCGTCGACGCCATAGTCGCCGATCAGCCCGTCTCCGAGTTCCAGGACGATGGCGTCCGGCGAGCCGGCGGCGAGGCGCGACAACAGGGCCTTGGCGAGGGCAGGGCCGTTCTTCGGCGTGGTTGCAACAACGCCGAAGTCTGAAAAGAGCATCGTCTCGACGGCACCGGCATCCTCCATCGCCAGGATGTCACGGCGTAGGGCGACACCGGTGGTCTTACAGGCGGCAACTTCCGCACCGATGTGCCGCAGCCGGCTGATAATGGCGCAGGAGGCGGCGGTTTTGCCTGCGTCCATGCAGGTTCCGGCGAGCGCG
>CALKYK010000110.1 GCA_938003715.1 uncultured Gammaproteobacteria bacterium | reverse complement strand
ACGGCGAGGTGATCTCGGCGCGGGACGGAGACCCGGAAGCGACCGTGCCGGGACTGATGGCGGTCGGTGAGGCGGCCTGCGTGTCCGTGCACGGCGCCAACCGCCTTGGCTCGAATTCGCTGCTCGACCTGGTCGTGTTCGGCCGCGCGGCAGCACACTTCTGCGAGGAAACGATGCAGCCCGGCGCGCGCCATCCGAACCTGCCCGACGATGCCGGCAGTGACAGCGTGCAGCGCCTCGACCGATTGCGTAACGCCGACGGCGAGCGGCCGACGGCGGAAATCCGGCTCGAGATGCAAAAGGTCATGCAGAACCACGCGGCGGTTTTCCGCAGCGGCGATATCCTCGACGAGGGAGTCAGTCGCCTGAACGCGACCTTCGACAGCTTCGGTTCCGTGTGCGTCGCCGATCGCTCGCTGATCTGGAACACCGATCTCATCGAAACGATGGAGCTCGAAAACCTGCTGCTCAATGCCAAGGCGACCATCGAATCGGCGGCGAACCGCCGCGAAAGTCGCGGCGCACACGCGCGCGAGGACTTCGCCGATCGCGATGACGAGAACTGGATGAAACACACGCTGGCCTGGATCGACGGTGACGGCAAGGTCACCTGCGGATTCCGCCCGCAGCACGAAGATACCATTCCCGACTAGATTGATGCGATTCCACCGAAAGCACGAGTCTATTAGAAGTGTTCTGAGCAATACTCATGATTGTTTCTGAGACGGCTTGCAGGAGACGATAATTGGCCGAGTTCCGACTGCCACCGAATTCACGTATCAGGAAGGGCCGCCATTTCGCCGCTGCGAACGGCGGTGACGACCTGCGTCGATTCGTCGTCTATCGCTACGACCCGGACTCCGGCGACAACCCGCGCATGGACACCTACGAGGTCGACATGGCGGGCTGCGGCCCGATGGTTCTCGACGCGCTGATCAAGATCAAGAACGAAATCGATCCGACGCTGACGTTTCGCCGTTCCTGCCGCGAGGGTATTTGCGGTTCCTGCGCCATGAACATCGACGGCAGCAATACGCTCGCGTGCACGATGGCTACCGACGCGATCCGCGGCGACGTGAAGATCTATCCGCTGCCGCACATGGCGGTAGTCAAGGATCTCGTGCCGGATCTGACGAACTTCTATGCACAGTACGCCTCGGTGAAGCCGTGGCTGCAGGCGCGCACGCCGGCGCCGCCGGACCGTGAGCGCCTGCAGAGCAAGAAAGACCAGGAAAAGATCGATACCCCGGCGGCCTGTATCCTGTGCGCCTGCTGTTCGACCAGCTGCCCGAGCTACTGGTGGAACAGCGACCGCTACCTCGGACCCGCGGCGTTGCTCGCGGCGTATCGCTGGCTCGTCGACAGCCGTGACGAAGCAACCGGGGAACGCCTGGACGACCTCGAAGATCCGTTCCGCCTGTATCGCTGCCACACGATCATGAACTGCACCAGCGCCTGCCCGAAGAACCTGAACCCGGCGCGGGCGATTGCGGAAACGAAAAAAATGCTCGCCGAGCGCCGTCACTAGGCGTCGCGCGTCCGCGGGTTGCCCGTGAAGGAATCGCGCCTGCGCTGGCAGTGCCGCCGCGGCATGCGGGAACTCGACGTGCTGCTTTCGGCCTACCTCGAGCGTGACTATGCGCACGCACCCGGCGAACAAAAGGCCGCCTTCGAGCGACTATTGGCGCTGTCCGATCCCGAACTCGCCGGCTACCTTCTGGGGGGCAGGCAGCCCAGCGACCCCGAGCTGCGGCGTGTCGTCACCGACATTCGAGGTGCTCCTTAGGCCGGATCCGCGCCTGCGCGGGCTACTGCTTGCCACCTGCGGTTTCCTCTGCCCGCGGGCTCTCGGTGTCCTTGCCGCGGCGAGTCTTGACGCGGGGCTGCGCCTCATCCTGGCGGCGGCCTGGCTGGCCGACGCGGCCGCAACGCTGACCCACCTCGCAGCCGGGCAGCGCCGCGTCGCCGCGATCGGCATCGATTCGAGCGGCGCGATCCGGGTCTTCGACCCGCATGGCGGCAGCCGGCCGGCGATCCTCCTGTCCGGCAGCCGCATGGGCCGGCGGCTGGCCTGGCTCAGGCTCAGGATCGGCAGCGGACGGCCGCACGTCGAACTCCTGTCCGACGACGGGATTTCGGGCCCGGACTGGCGCCGACTGCGGCTCCTGTGGCGCCTGGCCGCCGGCCGCTTCGCCGCGCCCGCCGCCCGTGGCCCGGAGCGGCGAAAGGCCCGCGCCGCCGGCCCCGGTCTGCTACCATCGGCCGCTTCGGGACCGGCCGACGCAACCCGTTGACTGACAAGGGCCTGCGGCCGCTCCGGGCGCCGTTCACGTTTTCGGCAACAGGACGATGTACGAAGCAGAGAATCGCGAACTTTCGGCACCTCCCCCGGTCTACCCGGGAGTTGGTTGGCGACGCCGCTCTCCGAGTGGGGCCTGCCTGTATGTCGAATGAATTCACCGACGCCCAGCTGGTCAAAAGGGTCCAGAAGGGCGACAAGGGTGCTTTCGACCTGCTGGTGCTCAAGTACCAGCACAAAATCGTCAATCTGGTGATGCGATATGTGCGGGACCCGGACCAGGCGCTGGACATTACGCAGGAGGCTTTTCTCAAGGCATACCGGGCGTTGCCGAGGTTTCGCGGCGACAGCGCGTTTTATACCTGGCTGTACCGCATTGCCGTGAACACCGCGAAAAACCATCTCGCGGCGTTGCGACGGCGGCCGATGGACGTCGAACTCGACCTGCAGGACCCGGAGCAGTACGACCTGCATGCGAAGCTCAAGGAAACCGACACGCCCGAGGGCGTGACCCTGAGCAACGAACTGCACGCCACGGTGGAGAAGGCCATCGAGGCCCTGCCGGACGACCTGCGGACGGCGATAGTTTTGCGTGAGCTCGACGGAATGAGCTACGAGGAGATTGCACAGACCATGGACTGTCCGGTCGGAACCGTGCGATCGAGGATATTCAGGGCCCGGGACGCGATCTCGAAGAAGATCGGCAACCTGGTGGACTGAAAGAAAGCGAAGGTCCGGCGCCGCTGTACGGCGCGGGATGAATGAAGAGCGTGAGAACGGGTCGCTTGGACCCGGTGCGGGGAGCTATGAACGAAGCATTGAAAATGCAGATCTCGGCCTTTGTCGACGGCGAACTGCCGGACAACGAGGCGGAGCTTTTGCTGCGGCGCCTGAGCCAGGACGCCGCACTGCGCCAGCAGGTTGCCGAATTCCTGGAAATCGGCCGTCTGATCCGGCGGGACCGGGCGGTGCCCGGCATGGACGGTTTGCGCGAGCGCATCAACGAGGCGCTCGGCGAGGAGCCGCTGCCGGTGCGCGAATCCGAACCGGCCGTCGGCTCGCGGTTCATGACGCCGGCGAGCGGCATCGCGGTCGCCGCGACGGTGGCAGCGGTGGCGCTGGTCGGGCTGAGCCAGCTCGACACGTCACCGGCGCCGGACTACGCCGCCGCGGTCGCGATCGACCTTGCGCCGACCTACACTGAACCGGACGTGGCGACGGTGCTGTCGAGCCAGCCGAGCGAGCTGGTTCGCGACTACTATCGCCGCCACGGCAACAGTTCGTCCGACTTCGGCTCGAATGGTATGCTGACCCGCATGGTCAATTTCGAAGTGGACGAAAACGAACTCATCCAGATCGAACCCGACCCGCACCTCGTGCAGGAGATCGGAAGAGCGTCGTGTAGGGAAAGAGTGTAGATCTCGGTGGTC
>CALKYK010000109.1 GCA_938003715.1 uncultured Gammaproteobacteria bacterium | reverse complement strand
GACGTGGAGGACGAAATCCTCGCGCTCGGCGACGCGCAGAAGCTCCTCGATTGCCGGGGCGAGATCGCGAATCCTGAAGCACTCGTGCGCGAGGTAGCTGAAGATCCGGACCGAGCTGGTGCCGAGCGTGGGGGCGGCCTCGGCCGCGACGCGCCCGACGACCTGTACCTCGACCTCATCATGGTCGCGCCGCCGGCGAACGCCGATCCGGTCGTGCTGATACATACCTGCTATTCCGGTCCGCACGAGCGCGCGGACAAGGTGCTTGCGCCTCTGCAAAAATTCGGCAATCCGGTGGCCAACACGATCCGGCCGATGGACTAGGTCGCAATCCAGAGCTCCTTCGACAATGCCGATCCGCGGAACGGCGGCGACTACCTGAAGTCCGGATTCACCCGCGAAATCACCGACGAGCTGATCGATGCGCTCGTCGACGGATTCGAACCGCATCCCGAGCGCACGACGCAGATGTTTTTCCAGTGTGCGGGCGGCGCGATTGCGAGAGTCCCGGACGACGCGACCGCGTTTGCGCATCGCTACGCGAGTCACAGCGTGTTCACGGTCGTGTCATGGGAACCGGACGTCGATCGCGACCCGCACGTCCGCTACGTGCGCCAGTACTGGAACGACGTCGATCCGTACACGCGCGGCTTCTATACGAACGAGATCGCTGACGAGGCGCAGCGCATCGTCAACGACAACTACTTCGGCAATTTCGAGCGCCTGTTGCAGATCAAACGCGAGTACGATCCGGGTAACCTGTTCCGGCTCAACGCGAACATTCGAGAAGTTTGATCGTCTAGTCGTCGAGGGCGCGTAACGCCTCGAGCCTTGCGGCCTCGAACTCGTCGCCAGGCATCCAGCGCGGCATGTCGTCCGCGTTCGCGACCGCGAGACCGACCCAGAACCCGAGCATCGCATCCTCGAGCATGCCGTCGAAGTTCCAGCTGTCGTCGTACTCGTCCGACGGCTGGTGATAGTTGACGTTCGTGTAGTGGTCGACCTGCTGGCGGCCCCAGTCCGGCGGCCGGTCGACGAAGTCGGTACCGGTGTCGAGGTACATCGCGGGCACGCCGATCTTGGCGAAACTGAACTGGTCGGAACGATAGAAATAACCGCGATCCGCAAACTGGTCCGGCTTGACGACCCGACCCTGCTCCTCGGCGACGGCCGTCACCAGTTCGTCGATCGTCGACTTGCCGAGGCCGATGAAGGTCACGTCGTGGGTGTGACCCCAGATGTTGCCGCCGTCGTAGTTCAGGTTGGCCGCGATCTTTCCCGGCGGAAAGGTCGGATTTTCGGCGTAGTATTTCGAACCGAGCAGGCCCTGCTCCTCGGCGCCTACCAGCGCGACCAGGACGGAACGACGCGGCGCTTCGGGCAGCGCGCGCAGTGCCTTGGCAATGGCCAGCACCTGTGCAACGCCCGACGCGTTGTCCATTGCGCCGTTGTAAATCGTGTCTCCGGCGTCGTTCGGCGTGCCGATGCCGAGGTGATCGTGATGCGCGGTGTAGATGACCGCCTCGTCGGCGAGTTCCGGATCGCTGCCGGGAATCAGGCCGAGCACGTTTGCCGTCGAAACACGGTTCAGGTTCACGTTCATGCCGATCGACGTCGTCACGCCGAGCGGCACCGGCTCGAAGTCGCGGTTGTCGGCCGCCTCGCGGAGCGCATCGAGGTCAAGGCCGGCCATTTCCACCAGCGCCCGTGACGCGTCTTCGGTCAGCCAGCTCTCGATGGCGAGCTGCGGTTCGTCGCCGGCGGGCAGCTCGAACTGTTCCCCTGTCCACGACGTCTGCACGACCTGGAACGGGTAACCGGCCGACGGCTGGGTATGGATAATGATGGCGCCCGCCGCACCCTGCCGGGCAGCACTCAGGTACTTGTAATCCCAGCGTCCGTACCAGAGCCGGGTCTCACCGCCGAACAGGTCCGGATCCCAGTCGGGGTCGTTGTTCATCATCAGTAGTACCTTGCCGCTCAGGTCCTGCCCCTTGTAGTCGTCCCATTCGTACTCCGGCGCCTGGATGCCGTAACCGACGAAGACCACTTCGGCGTCGCGAACCTCGGCTCGCGCCGCCTGCACGCCGCTCGAGACGATGAAGTCGTCCCATTGCGCGAACGTCAGCGCATCCTCGCCGGAGGCGAACGTCCATGATTCCG
>CALKYK010000108.1 GCA_938003715.1 uncultured Gammaproteobacteria bacterium | reverse complement strand
ATAGAGTATTGATAATCACGGCCCTGGTAGCGGGCGCGATGGCGATGGCGAGCGCTGCCGCTGCCGATCCACGCACGATCAACGACGGCGTCTACACCGAGGCGCAGGCCGAGGTCGGCGAAGTGCTGTATGCGCAGCACTGCCTGCTGTGCCACGACAAGAAGTATTTCCGGCCCGTGTTGCAGCGCTGGGACGGCCAGCCGCTCGGCATCATATTTACCGTAATGAGTACCTCGATGCCGGAGAACAACCCTGGCTTCCTGACGCAGAAGGAGTACGTGGACATGCTCGCATACATCCTGTCGCTCAGCCGCTATACGCCGGGAGACACCGAACTCACGTACGAAAACGACGCGCTGAACGACATCCTGATCGCGCCGCGCAAACGTAACTAGATGATTCGTCGAAACTTATTTGCCTGACCGCTCACCGGCTCCGCTTTGCGCGACCGGTGCAATCGGTCTATCCTATGCCGATTACGCATCGCACGGCGGCGAAGCCCGCAGCCGGCCGGCGAGTGCCCACATTTTCGAGTGCGCGCGGCGATTCCGCCACTGACGCAAGGTTTGACGACCAGGGGGAGTTCCGATGTCAAAAGTCACCGATTTCAACCGCAGGACGTTTCTGAAAGGCGCTGGAATGACTGCGCTTGCCGGCGTCGTCGCGAGCGGCGGAAGCGCGGCAGCGGCCACGGTGAAACCCGCCCGCATGAAAGGCGGCAAGTACGATTTCGATGAGATCTACAACCGCGTCGGGTCGAACTGCTTCAAGTACGACGGCCAGATCGCCAAGTTCGGCGAGGAGCATTTCGAAATCGGCATGGGCGTCGCCGACATGGATTTCCGCGTCGCGCCCTGTGTAACCGAGGCGCTGCACGCACGCACGGATCACGAGAACTGGGGCTACATGGCGAACACGGATTCGCTGAAGGAAGCGATCGTCGAGTGGAACCGGGCGCGCTACGGAATCGACATCGACGTCGACACGATCACGATGGCGTCCGGCGTGCACAACGCGTTGATTTCGTCGCTGAACGCGATCTCGCGGCCAGGCACGAAGACGCTGATGAACACGCCGACGTATAACGGCTTCTACACGGATCTGCGCCTGAGCCGCACGCTGGTCAACGACAGCGAAATGTATGTCGACGACGACGGCGTGTACCACATCGACTGGGACGACTTCGAAGCGAAGATGACGCCGGATTGCCAGGCGTTCCTGCTGTGTAATCCGCAGAACCCGACCGGCAACTGCTGGTCGGAAGACGACCTGATGCGCATGGGCGAGCTGTGCCTCAAGCATGACGTCGTGGTGCTCGCGGACGAGATTCACTGCGACTTCATCATGGACGGCCAGAAGTACACGCCGTTCGCGTCCCTGCCGGACAAGGACATCGTCAACAACAGCCTGACCTACAAGGCCATCAGCAAGACCTTCAGCCTCGCAGGCATGAAGAACGCGTATTTCTATTCGACGAACCCGGTACTGCTCGATCGCGTGCGCTGGCTGCATCGCGCCGACCTGAACACTCTGGGCGTGGCTGCCAACGAAGCCGCGTATCGCGAAGGTGCGGAGTGGTTCGACCAGTTACTGCCGTACATCGATGGCAATCACGTGTTCGTCGAGAGCTACATCAACGAGCGGATGCCGGGCGTGAAGTACAAGAAAGCCGAGGGCACCTACCTCGCGTGGCTGGATGTCGGCGACGTCATCGACGGCATGGACTGCGAAAAAATGGCGAAGAAGGAAAACATGCAGTCGGCCGAACACTATTTGGAAAAATGGCTGGTCGAGAACTCGCACGTGCAGCTCAATCCGGGCTCGAACTACGGTACCGGCGGCGCGCGTCACATGCGCATGAACCTGGGCGCACCGCGACCGCTGATCGAGGAAGCGCTGGACCAGATAACCAGCGCGTTGAAGAGCGTCTGACGCTCAGTCGGCAACAGACCAAAGAAAACCCCGCATCAGCGGGGTTTTTTTTCGGGCTGTTGATTCAAGTTCCCGTCTCGTTTGACGAGTACATGAGCAGCGTGGCTACGGCCGAAACGCCGATGCCACCGAGTGCCAAACCGAGCGGCGGATTCCCCGGCGTACCGGAATAGACGGTAAAAGTCGCGTAGCTCAGCAATACGGTGTATCCGACGGACAATGTCGGCAACAGGATTGCGTACGATCCGGCCGGGCCGCGATACAAAGCGACCGACATAACGGCTATCCCGATTCCGACCACCAGCGAACCTGCGCCGAGACCTTTCAAAAACCCGAGCATCAGGGCTCGATAATTCGAATCGAGATCCGACCATTCGGCTTCAATTGCGGCGGAATGGTACGGCATGAACTCAGTGGCGGTGAGGTATATCGCGCCGACGGCAACAAGCGCGATGGAGAGAAACAGGAACAATGCCGCGGAGATTTTGCGGACCACCCGTTTCGTACCGGTCATTTTGACTGTTTCGTAATTTTTCAGTGAGGGGTGGACGACGCGTCGATCGCCATCGTTACCGCAGCCAGGACCGGGTCGATGACCGGCACGCCCAGCGCCTGCTGCGCCGGCCGGCGGTGGGCCGCCAGCCCTGCACAGCCGAGAATCACGGCCTGCGCACCGTCCTCCTCGACGAGCTGCCGCCCGGTGTCGGTTATGCGCCGCAGGACGCCGTTGCCGCTTACGCCCTCGTCGACCGAGATGTCGAGTGGACGTTCACCGGCGTGCCAGGATTGCAGCCCCAGGCGACGCACGTAGGCGATGTGCCGCTGGATGGAATCGCGGGACAGCGCGACGACGCCGAAACGCATCTCGTGCGACGCGGCATAGGTCACGGCGCTTTCATGAATGCCGAGCACCGGCTTCCTGCAGATCGTGCGGCTCTCGGCAAGGCCCGGATCCGAATAGCAGGCGATGACGTAGGCATCGTAGTCGCTGTCGTTTGCGATGACGCTTGCCACCAGCGGCTTCACCGAACGGATGTCTTCGTCGGTCTCGATACCGAACGGGCCCTTGTCGAGCGTCATGCATTGAATATCGACGCCGTCGCGAAGCTCTTCGAGCGCAGTATCCAGCGCTTCGGTGACCCGCGCGTTCGAATTCGGATTGATGACGAGGATGCGCTTTGTCACAGGTCGAGTTCGACGCCGAAGTTCTGCTGCGGATCGAGCTCGGGCGCTAGCCGCCCTGGCATGCCGGTGCAGTCGATTTTCCTGCGCGGCACGAACCGACCGGCGCCACGTTCGACCTGCAACGTGTTGTCTTCGATGACCACCTTGCCGCGCTGGATCACGGTCGTCGGCCAGCCGTCGACCTGCATGCCCTCGTAAGGCGTGTACGCCATGTTGTCGTGCAGATCTGCCGCCCGAACGGTGCGAGACACTTCGGGATCCCAGATCGCGATGTCCGCGTCCCTGCCCTCGGTTATCGATCCCTTGCAGTGTTCCAGGCCGTAGATTTTCGACACGTTGCCCGCCGCGAGCGCGACGAAATGATTGAGCGTGATCCGGCCCTTGAGGAAGCCCTCTGAAAACAACAGCGGTAATCGCATCTCGATGCCCGGCAGCCCGTTCGCGATTTTCGGAAAGGCCGGCTCGGGTCCCGCGTGCAGCTTGCCCGTGTCGTCGAAGCGGTACGGCGCGTGATCGGACGAATACACCTGGAACGTCCCGTTCTGCAGGCAGCGCCAGATCTCCTCCTGCGACGCGCGGTCGCGCAGCGGCGGGCTGCAGCAGAGCTTGGCGCCGTGCATGCCCGGCAGGTCCATCTGTTCGGCATTCAGGAACATGTATTGCGGACAGGTCTCGCCAAACACCTTGCGGCCGTCGTAACGCGCTTTCGCGATGATGCGCGCACCCGGCTCCGTCGACACGTGCACGATGAGGATCGGCGCGTCGATGAAACCGGCCAGCGCGATGGCGCGGTTGATCGCCTCCGATTCCGCCGTACGCGGATGGCTGAGCGCATGGTACTTCGGCGCACCGTAGCCCTGGTCGACGAGCTTGTCGCTCATCCACTTGATCATCGCGTTGTTCTCGGCGTGGATCATCGTGAGCGCGCCGTGGCGCTTCGCCACTGCGAAAATATCCAGCATTGGGTTGTCGTCGACGATCAGCCGGTCGTAGGTCATGTACACCTTGAACGACGTGATGCCTTCGTCGATCGCTTTCGGCAGCTCGCGGTGCAGCACATCGTCGGTCGGGTCGGAAATGATTAGGTGAAACGAGTAGTCGATTACCGATTTCGGTCCGGCCCGGCCGTGATAGGTCTCGAGCACGTCGGCAAGCGTCTGTCCCCGGTGCTGTGCGGCGAACGGCACGATGCAGGTGTTGCCGCCGAATGCGGCCGAGACGCTGCCGGAATAGTAGTCGTCCGCGGTCATCAGGCCGCTGGAGGATTCCTGCTCGATGTGGCAGTGCGCCTCGATGCCACCGGGCAGCACATACTTGCCGGCTGCATCGATCGTGCGTTTTGCGTCACCGAGCCCGTTCCCGATCGCGACAATCTTGCCATCGCGCACGCCGATGTCGGCGCTGAAGGTCTCCGACGAGTTGGCGACGGTGCCGTTCGCGACGATGAGGTCGAACTGGGTCACGGACTCAGACGCCGCGAATCGATCCGCCGTCGCAGCGAATGAGCCCGCCGGTCAAATAACTCGCGGGCCCGCTGACGAGAAACGCACCGACTTTGCCGAACTCCTCAACGGTGCCATAGCGACCTGCCGGGATCGTCGCCTGCTCCGCCGCCGATTGCTCCTCGACGCTCCTGCCGAGGCGCTTCGCATTCGCTTCGTCGAGAGTTTTGAGACGCTCTGTCAGGATGCGCCCCGGCAACAGCATGTTGACGGTGATGCCGTCGCCCGCCACTTCGTTCGACAGCGACTTGCTCCAGCCCACCAGCGACGAGCGGATCGTGTTCGACATCGCCAGGTTGGGGATCGGCTGCACGACGCCCGACGACGCAATGGTCAGTATCCGGCCCCAGCCCGCCGCCTGCATGCCCGGCAGGCACAGGTTCGTGATCTCGATCAGGCGTATCAGCATCATATCGATCTGCGCGCGCCACTGGTCGGAATCCGGGTCGGTGGTGGAACCGGGCGGCGGTCCGCCCGTGTTGTTGACGAGTATGTCCACGCCGCCGAGCTTGTCCTTCGCCTGCTCGTACAGTGCGGCAGCGGCGCCGCGCTCGGACAGGTCGACGACCGCGAAGTCGGCCCGTCCCGGACCCGTTTCGCCGAGCCGCGCCGCGACGGGCTCGAGTTTGTCCGCGGAGCGGCCGCAGATCACGACGTGCGCGCCCTCCTCGACCAGCGCCGTCGCGATGCCGAGCCCGAGGCCCTGGCTGGAAGCGAGTACCAGCGCACGTTTGCCTGTCAGTCCGAGATCCATCGTCAGCGTTCTCCCACTCTTTTTTCGACGCGCTCGATCAGCCGCGTCAACTCGTCGTGATCGGTCGGGCTCAGTGTCGGCCCGGGGGCGCGAACCTGTGCCGACTTGATGATACCGCGGCGGCGCAGCACTTCCTTGCGCAGCGCCAGACCGAATCCGGGCTGCTGTTCGTGGCGCACCAGCGGCAGGTACGCGTCGAACAGGTCCTCGGCCGCGTCCTTCTCACCGTCGCGGTACAGCCGCACGACCTCCACCAGCATTTCCGGGTAGGCGAAGCCGGTCATCGCACCGTCCGCGCCACGCGCCAGCTCCTGCGGCAGGTACAGCCCGCCGTTGCCGCAAAGAATCGACACGCGGCGCACGCCGTCACGCTCCGTGTTGCGCAGGACCGAGATCTTGTTGAGCCCCGGCCAGTCCTCGTGCTTCAGCATCACGAGCTGGTCGAAGTCGTTCACGAGTTTGTTGAACAGCGGTACCGACAGGTGGGTGCGCGTGGCGAACGGATAGTCCTGGTAGCAGACCGGCACGTCGTCGCCGAGCGCGACCAGCACTTCCGCGAAATAGTTGTAGACCTTCTCGTCCGTCCCGAGACCGGCCAGCGGCGCGACCATCACGCCGGCGGCGCCGGCGTCCATGCTGAAGTGCGAGAGGGCGACCAGGTTGTCGGTGCCGGCCGACGACACGCCGACCACGACCGGCACGCGCCCGTCGACCCGTTTCATGACCCGCTTGACGAACGCCTCCGACTCCGCCGCGGTCAGCTTCTGCGCCTCGCCCATCATGCCCAGCACCGTGATGCCGGACACGCCCTTCTCGATGTAGAAGTCCACCAGGGCGTCGGTGCTGTCGAGGTCGAGCTCGCCGAAATCCTTAAACGGCGTGGCAGAAATGATGTAGACGCCGTGTGCGGATTCGTCCAGTCGCTTTTGGGTCATACCGTTGTCTCCCTATCGTGCCGCGGCGATGCGTACGTATTCCCGACTGGCATCGATTCGCGCCGTCGCGTAGCGATTCGCACCGCTCAGGTAATCTCTCATCAAGGTCATGAACACGCCGGACAGCATCAGCAGCGCGATGAGGTTCGGCAGAGCGCTCGCCGCGACCGAGATATTGGCCAGCGCCCAGAGCTGGTCGACGTTGCCGATGCCGGCGAAGACCACGCCCGGCAGGAAATAGATCCACTTCAGGTAGCGAAATGCGGTCTCGCCGAACAGCCTGACCAGCGCCGTTTCGAAATAGACGAAAAAGCCGATCTGGGTGGACAGGCAGAACGTCAGGATCGCGGCGGAGACGAACGCATTTGCAAACACGGGATCGTAGAAACCGGCGAACGCATCCAGCAGCATCTCGATGCCGGAATTGCCGCCGGCCATGGCACCCGACGACAGGATCACGAAAGCCGTGATGCTGCAGACGACAGTCGTGTCGACGAACACCTCGGCCGCGCCCCACAGTCCCTGGCGGAACGGGTGCGGCGTCTCCGCGTTCGCGTGCACCATCGGTGCGGTACCGAGCCCCGCCTCGTTCGACAGCATGCCGCGCGCCATGCCCATCTGGATCGCGGACAGCACGGCGGCGCCGGCAAAGCCGCCGATAGCGGGCGCGGGCGCCAGCGAGTAGCGGAAAATGTCGGCGAGCACCGTCGGCAGTGCCGGCGCGTTGACGACGACGATGATCAGCCCGCCGACGAGATACAGAAGGGTCATGAACGGCACCAGCTTCTCGCAGAATCGCCCGATGCGGCGCACGCCGCCGACCGCGACCGTCGCTACGACGACCGCCATCACCCCGGTTACGAGGTAGGGGTTCAGGCCGTAGCTCGCGTTGAAGGCGCGCCCCACCGTGTGCGCCTGCAGCAGCGAGGAACTGAAGAAGCAGTTGATCGTGACACCGATGCTGAACAGCACCGCCAGCGATTTCCAGCCGAGCGCCTTCTCGATGTAGTACATCGGCCCGCCGTGCACGCGTCCGTCTGCGTCGACCTCGCGGTAGTGCACGCCGATCGTCACCTCGGCGGCTTTCGTGATCATGCCGAAGAACGCCAGCACCCACATCCAGAAGATCGCGCCCGGACCGCCGATGGACAGCGCGGTCGCGACGCCGGCCATGTTGCCCATGCCGACGGTGCCGGCGAGCGACGTCGAGGTCGCCTGGAACGGGGTCATGCGATTCGCGCTCTGGTCGCCGCTGCGATCGAACATCTGACCGAAGGTCGAACGCAATATGTAGACGAACCGCGAAACCTGGAAGAACCGGGTGCGAACAGTGAGGTATACCGAGACGAACGCGATGAACAGCATCGTCCAGGGCCCCCACATCAGGTCGCTTAAGCGCGTGATCAGCGCCAGAAACGTGTCATACATCGGGCTTCCCGGTGGGTGTGACGGCGCACTGTAGCAAAGCGGGTTTTGATCTCCAACGCGCTGGTCAATTGTCGTACACTGCCGGCACGGCGGCGAACGACCGCGCTGCCCGCCTTGAAAGCCGACCGGAGATCGGTGACGCAAGGCGGCGCCAACCAGGATGCGAACATCGAGGGGGTTACAGGATGAAAATTGAAGCTTCGCTGCAGCGGGTTGCCCGGTGTGGCGTACTGGCGCTGCTGCTCGGGATCGCCGCGTGTTCCGGCGGCGACGGGCCGTCCGCAAAGCGCGCCATCGGCGAGGGCGTGGAACCGGCGCCGGATACCGAAAACGGCCAGTGGGGTTATCTCGGCGGCGACGCCGCGCATACGCGCTATTCCCCGGCCGACGAAATCACGCTCGAAAACTTCGAGGACCTCGAAGAGGCCTGGGTGTGGGACGGCGCCAGCTTCAATGCGCAAAGCGGCCGCTCGACGCCCAGCTACATCAACGGCACGCTGTACACCGTCGCCGGGCCGCGCCGCTACGTCGTCGCGCTCGACCCGGGCAACGGCGAGCTCCTGTGGTCCTACGGCGAACCGAAAACGCCGCGCTACGAATACTCGATGCGCAAGGATTACGGTAAAGGCGTCGCCTACGCGAAAGTCGACGGTCGCGAGATCATCTACATTTCGTCGCCTGCATTTTTCCTCACTGCGCTCGACGCGAAAACCGGGCAGCCGGTCGAGAACTGGGGCCGCCCGGTCGGCGTCGACGGCTTTCCCGAGACCGGCGTGGTCGACATGCTGACGGACCTTTTGTCCGACTACGAATACAGCCATGACCCGTACGAGGGCATGGACCTGAAGCACGGCTACATCACCACCTCGTCGCCGCCGATCGTCGTCAACGGCGTGGTTGTCGTCGGCAACTCGCACGAACAGGGTTACTACCAGTCGCGGGTCGAAAACGTCCCCGGGGACATCCTCGGTTACGATGCGCGAACCGGCGAGTTCCTGTGGAAATTTCACGTCATTCCGCGACCGGGCGAATTCGGCCACGAGACCTGGGAGAACGACGCGTGGAAATGGACCGGCGACATCTCGTCGTGGGCGCCGATGTCCGCCGACCAGGAGCGCGGCCTCGTCTACATCCCGACGAACGGCGCGACCATCGACTACTACGGCGGCTTCTCGCCCGGCGACAACCTGTACGGCACCAGCCTCATCGCGCTGAACGCGCTCACCGGCGAACGCGCTTGGCACTTCCAGCTCGTGCACCACGACATCTGGAACTACGACACGCCGACTGCACCGGTACTGCTCGACGTCACGATCGACGGCCAGCCGACGCCGATCGTCGTGCAGACCACGAAGCAGAATTTCGCCTACACGTTCAACCGGGAAACCGGCGAGCCGATCTGGCCGATCGTCGAAACGCCGGTGCCGGCCTCGGACGTGCCGGGCGAAAAACTGGCTGCAACACAGCCGTTCCCGACGAAGCCGGCACCGTACGGCATGCAGGGGCTGACCTACGACGACCTGATCGACTTCACGCCGGAACTGCGCGAGCGCGCGATCGAGGCGCTGAAAGAGCACAAGATCGGCCCGCTGTTCAATCCGCCGCTGCACCGCGACAACGACCAGGGGTATCGCGCCGCGTACTGGTGCCCCGGAGACGGGGGCGGCACCAACATCGACGGCCCGTCGGTCGCCGACCCGGAAAGCGGCATCCTCTACGTCTCCACACGCGCTGCTTGTTCCTCGCGCATCATCGTCACCGGCGAAGAACGCGACGGGAACATCGACAAACCGACCGGTTCCACGTTTTCCGACTGGGCGTCGCTGCGCTCTGACCAGGTACGCGGCCCGGACAACCTGCCGCTGTTCAAGCCGCCGTACAGCCACATCACGGCCATCGACATGAACACCGGGGAGCACCTGTGGCAGCTGCCGATCGGAGAAACGCCGGACCGCGTGCGCAACCATCCGGATTTGCGGGACATGGACATTCCGACCACCGGCACCGGTCGCAACGCGGCGATGCTGGTTACGAAGACCGCGTTCATCTACGCGGGCCACGCCAGCGACGAAACGCCCATGCTGTTCTTCGTCGACAAGACGACCGGCGAGCAGATCGGCGCCGTCGAGATTCCGGGGGAAGTCAACTACGGCATGATGACGTACGTGCACGACGGCAAGCAGTACATCATGCTCCAGACGGGGCCGAAGCTGACGGCAATGGCGCTCGCCGACTGGTAGCGGGCGTTCGACTCAGGCGTGGAGCGGATTCTCGAGGATCCGCACCGCGACCTGCTGTCCCGTGACCGAGTAGCCGATGTACTCGTAACGAACGCCGTTTGCCGCGACGAACTCCTGGAACGCCTTGAACTCGTGCTGCTGCCAGCGCGGGAAGTTGTAGTACTCGTCGAACAGAACGATCGCGCCCGGCTGCAGGCGCGACCCGAGCGCTGCGAATATCGTCACCGTGGACGAATACAGGTCGCAGTCGACATGCAGGAACGCGACGGGATCGCCGTGCTGGTCGAGGAATTTCGGCAGCGTCTCGTCGAACATGCCGATTTCGAACTGTACGTTGTCCGGCACCGTCGGCAGTTTCTTTTGCGCGAACGCGCCGATCGGGTTGCCGTTCCAGTATTCGGGAATGCCCTCGAACGAATCGAAGCCGTAAACGGTCCGGTCGGTGTAGCTGCCGATCCAGCGGATCGACTTGCCGCGCCCGACGCCGAACTCGAGAAACAGTCCGGGCTTGTCGGCGGCCGTGACCGCATGCTTGACGAGCGCTGGATGTTTTTCGAAATAGGGCGCATCCGCCATGTTCGCCTTGAGGTACTCGAGCGTTTCGCGCTTTGCGTCGAGCTGCAGGTCGACAAGCAGGTTCGACCCGTAGTGCTTCAGCACGAAACGGCGAAACAGGAATTCGCTCAAGGTTCTTTTGAATAGCGGCATCGTATCCGAAACGGGCGCCGCGACAGGGCGCGAGTGTAGCACCGCGGTGTTGGCCAGCCGGGACGGATACGGTATATTGCGGCGTTCCGCCTCCGTGATACGCCGTAAGGATTGCCCATGAAAATCGTCTACCGGCTCGCCGCGCTGCTCGTGCTCGTCGGCTGCTCCTCGCCCGAACGGCCCGCCGACCCCTCGACCGGTTCGTCCGAGCGATCCTGGAACAGGGGCGCGATGGCGACCGCGGCGAATCCGCATGCGACCGATGCGGCTATCGAGATGCTGGAGAAAGGCGGCCATGCCGTCGATGCGGCGATCGCCGCGCATGCCGTGCTCGGCCTCGTCGAGCCGCAGAGTTCCGGCATCGGCGGCGGCGGCTTCATGCTCGTCTACGAGTTCGACGACCAGTCGCTGAACTTCTATGACGGGCGCGAAATGGCCCCGGCCGGTGCGACAGTGGACATGTTCATGGTCGACGGCGCGGTCATGGATTTTTTCACTGCATGGCAGAGCGGTAAATCCGTCGGCGTGCCCGGCGCCGTCGCGCTTTACAAACTGGCGCATGACGAACACGGCAGGCTGCCCTGGGCCGACGTATTCCAGCCGGCGATCCGCCTCGCCCGGAACGGCTTCGAGGTATCGCCGCGCCTCGCCGGCTACCTGCCGCGCATGGCCGAGAGAAGCCGGCTGGACGAGAATCCCGGCTCGGCCGCCTATTTTTATCCTGGCGGCGAAGCGCTGGAAGTCGGCGACCTGCTCGTCAACGAGGAATAGGCGCAGACGCTCGAACGCATTGCCGCCGAGGGACCGGAAGCATTTTATAAAGGCGAGATCGCGGCGAAGATCGCCGCCGCGGCGCAGGCGGAACCGAATCCGGGCACGCTGACGATCGAGGACATCGCGAACTACGAGGCGATGGCGCGGCCCGTCATTTGCGGTGGCTTTCGCGACATGAATATCTGCACCAGCTCGCCGCCGTCCTCGGGCGGCGCGCAGATCATGATCGCCGCCATCTACGATCATCTCGTCGGCCCGGCAGACGGCCGCGCCGCCCGCCTCGCCGCCTGGGTCGATGCGCAGCGCCTCGCCTATGCCGACGGCGACCGCTACTTCGGCGAGCGCGACG
>CALKYK010000107.1 GCA_938003715.1 uncultured Gammaproteobacteria bacterium | reverse complement strand
GATTTCGGAGAACGCGAGAATCGTCGAACGCTACGACCTGAGCGACGACGGGCAGACGCTGACCGCGGTCATCACCGTGCACGATCCGGAAAATTACAGGCGGCCGCCGGTGCGGCGACGGATGTGGAAGCGGAATGACGAGGCGGAGATATTTCCGTATACCTGCGATCCGGATTCGTTTTACTTGCAGATGTATGAGGACGGCGAGCTTCCAATGTACATCGAGCGGGCGGACAAGCGTTTCTAAGTGGTGCACGCCCTGATGAACCGGCCGCGGCTACGCCGCGCCGGTTATCATTGGTCACAGCAGCACATTGATCTGGCGGGAGCCGTCTCAACCCTTCAACGAGCCGTTCTTTCGACTTGAGGCGTCCACCCTCTGACAGAACGGTCGCGGCTTCACCCGCGCCGCCCGTCGTTGCCCGACGCCATTCACTGCTTTCCTTAGGAGCCCGCCCCGGCGGGAGACCTTCGATCCCGCTCCGTATGCGCAATCCTCTAAAAGGCGTCCTCGGCCATTTCCATCAACACGTCGCTGCCGGCCGTCGCCGCACGACCCAGCGCCATCGCCCGCGGTGCGATGTGTGACGCGTAGAATTTCGCGGTCTGCACCTTCGCTTCGCAGAACGCGGCGCCGTAGCGATCCACGCAGTCGGCCTCAGCGGCCTTCAATGCGGCGCGCGCCATGTGCCAGCCGCCGATCACGGTCCCTGCCAGCATCAACAGATTCACTGACGCCGAGCCCGGCACGTTCGGGTCGCCGGCCGCATTCGAAACGAGCCAGTCGACCGCACGCTCGAGCTCGTCGACGCCCGCACGATGCGCATCGCGGATAACCTGCAGGTCGGTGCCGAGCGCGTCGTCCAGCTCGCGCATTTCGGCGATCAGCGCGCGCATCGCCCGACCCTCGTCGCCGAGAATCTTGCGCCCGACGAGGTCATTTGCCTGGATGCCGGTCGTGCCTTCATAGATCGGCAGGATGCGGGCGTCACGCATGTACTGCGCCGCCCCGGTCTCCTCGACGAAGCCCATGCCGCCGTGCACCTGCACGCCGAGCGACGTCATCTCCTGCGCCACCTCGGTCAGCCAGCCCTTGACGATCGGCGTCAGCAACGCAGCGCGCGCATCGGCCGCTTCTCGTTCGCCGTCGTCGCCGGCGCAATGCCGCAGGTCCAGCAGGCCGGCGGCGTAGAGCGCCGAAGCGCGCATCGCTTCTACGTAGGCCTTAATTGTCAGCAGCATGCGACGAACGTCCGGGTGATGAACGATCGTCGCCCGGCCCTCGACCCCCGGGGCCGTGCCCTGCACGCGATCGCGTGCGTGGCGCGCGGCAAGCTGCAGGGCGCGGTCGCTGATCGCGAGTCCCTGGATGCCGACTTCGAGCCGGGCGTGGTTCATCATCGTGAACATGTTGGCGAGCCCACGATTCTCCTCGCCGACCAGCCAGCCGATTGCGCCGTCGTTGTCGCCGAAGGTCATGACGCAGGTCGGGCTCGCGTGAATGCCGAGCTTGTGCTCGACGGAGGCCGGGTAGAGATCATTAGCTTCGCCGGGTGATCCGTCTTCCTTAGGCAGGAATTTCGGTACCAGGAACATCGAGATGCCGCGCACGCCGTCCGGCGCGTCGGGCAGGCGGGCGAGCACGAGATGCACGATGTTCTCGCTCAGCGGATGGTCGCCCCAGGTGATGTAGATCTTTGTGCCGCGGATGCGGTAGCGGTCGCCGTCGGGTTCGGCGCTGGTCGTGATCGCCGCAAGGTCGGAGCCGGCCTGCGGCTCGGTCAGCACCATCGTGCCGCTCCACTCGCCACTGATCAGCTTCGGCAGGTAGGCGCGTTTCATGTCTTCGGTGCCATGCGCCTCGATCGCAACGATCGAACCGGCGGTCAATAGCGGGCATAGCGAAAACGCCATGTTCGCGGCCTGCCAGGTCTCGAACGCGGCCGCCGAGACCATCTCCGGGAGTCCCATGCCGCCGTACTCCGGGTTGCCGGAGATCGATTGCCAGCCGTTCTCAACGAACTGCCGGTAGGCGTCGTCGAAGCCGTCGGCGACGACCACCGCCCCGTTTTCGACGCGACAGCCCGCACGGTCTCCGGGAATGTTGAGCGGCGCCCAGACGTCGCTCGCGAAGCGCCCCGCTTCAGTGAGCACCTGCTCGATCGTGTCCGCGTCGACGTCGGCAAACGCTTCGCAGGCGAGCACGCGGTCGAGACCCGCGAGTTCGCTGATCGCGAAGCGTAGGTCTTTCAATGGGGGCGAGTAGTCTGTCATCGGCTGCCACCTTATATGGCCACGCGTCACCGCAATGCAAGTCGTGCACGTGCAACAAGCATGCACGTGAGAAGGCAGGACATGAATATGCGGACCATGGTACGGGGCCGGAACGGGAAACGCCTGCGGCAAACGCTCGCGGGCGTGATGTTCGGCCGGGCCCGACTCTGCGTCAGGCCGGGAAAAAGTCGATCGGCTTGGTCGTGGTGATCGGTTCTACGTCCTTCGCGTCGAAGCGGAACAGCAGCACGCGCTGCACCAGCTTGCGTTCGAGGTCCGGGTCGCCGAGTTCGCTCGAAACGATTTCGCAGAACGTAACCTCGCCGGACGGCGCGATCGTCAGGCGCAGCACGAGCTTGCCTTCGAGCGTCGGATCCATGCGCAAAGCCCGGTTGTACAGTGCGAAGATCGCACCCTTGTTGCGGTCGAATACCAGCTCGATTTCGTCGCGGCTGCGCGATGCCCGGCGGCTGGTACCGGTGCGGCGCGCACCGCCGGCGGACTGGCCGATTTCGGCCACCGGGCTGTCGATCGTCGTCGTGTTG
>CALKYK010000106.1 GCA_938003715.1 uncultured Gammaproteobacteria bacterium | reverse complement strand
ACTGGGCCAGGGACTGTTCTTGGGCACAAATCCGTTCGATCTTGTCCAGTCCCGGCATTCGGCCCAGCAAATGCTGCTCGATGCGAAGCTCGATTTCCCCGCTGATCTTGAGCGGGGAAGTCAGGAACATGTCCAGCGTGTGATTGACGGTGCCTTCGGTCGAGTTCTCGATCGGCACGACGCCGAAGTCGGCAGCGCCCGATTCCACCTCCTGGAATACCTCATCGATGGTGGAGAACGGCAGCCCCCGTACTGAATGGCCGAAATGCTTGTATACCGCTGTCTGGGTGAAAGTGCCTTCCGGACCGAGGTAGCCGATTTTGAGCGGTTCCTGCTGCGCCAGGCACGCGGACATGATCTCGCGGAACAGGCGCAACATCTCCTCGTCGCGCAGCGGTCCCTCGTTGCGCTCCAGCACCGCCCGCAGTACTTCGGCTTCGCGCTCCGGGCGATAGTAGTCGACCGCAGCAGCGAGCTCGCCCTTGGAAACGCCGACCTGCTGTGCGTAGCGCGCGCGTTCGTTGATCAGCGTCTGGATCTGGCGATCCACTTCGTCGATTCGTTTACGAATCGCCGCCAGGTCGTCTTTCGGCAGGTCTTTTTTCGATGCGCTCGCCACGCTGAAATTCCACGGGTCGGCAGGAGCCGGTCGGCTCAGGATATCGGCTTGCCCAGATTTCGCAATGCCAGTACGCCATCAATATTGCGAATCGAATCAATCGTCTGCTGTGGCACCGGACCGTCGAGGTCGACGATTGTGTAGGCGAACTGACCGACCGACTTGTTTAGAAGGTCTTCGATGTTCAACCCTGCCTCTCCCAGCAGCGTCGAGATCTGACCAACCATGTTCGGTACGTTGGCATTTGCAACAGTGATTCGGGTCGCGTTGGAGCGCGGCATGATTGCTTCCGGAAAATTCACAGAGAAGCGGATGTTGCCGTTTTCGAGGTAGTTCTTGAGATTTTCCGCCACCATGATCGCACAATTTTCCTCCGCTTCCGCCGTTGAGGCGCCCAAATGCGGCAAGGCTACGACCTTCGGATGCCTGAGCATCGATGCAACCGGGAAGTCTGTGACGTAGGCGTGCAACCGACCGGAGTCGAGCGCGGCGAGTACGGCAGTGTCGTCGACGATGCCGTGGCGCGCAAAATTGACGATAACGCCACTTTCCCCCATCAGCGCGATGCGGTCGCCGTCGATCAGTCCGCGAGTTTCGTCGACCAGCGGCACGTGCACGCTGACGAAATCCGATCGTTTGAATAGCCGGTCGAGCGTGTCTACCTGCTGCACGCCGGACGAAAGCTGCCATGCCCTGCGCACTGTGATCTGCGGATCGAATCCCACCACCTTCATGCCGAGCGACAGCGCGACGTTTGCCACTTCCACGCCGATCGCGCCGAGGCCGATAACGCCGAGCGTCCTGCCGGGCAGTTCGAATCCGACAAATTGTTTCTTGCCGGCTTCGACGGCAGTTTCGAGCGCATCTCCTTCGAGGTCGAGGGCACGCACGTAGTCCCTGGCATTGCAGAGGTTTCTCGCCGCGATCAGCATTCCGGCGACGGCGAGTTCCTTGACGGCGTTCGCGTTTGCGCCGGGCGCATTGAAGACGCGCACGCCACGCTTGCTCATTGCGTCTACGGGGATGTTGTTGACGCCGGCGCCGTCTCGACCTACCGCCACAACGCTTGCCGGTATTTCCATATCATGCATGTCGTGCGAGCGCACGAGAATGGCATCGGGCTGGCTGATTTCGCTGCCGGTTTCGTAGCGCTCTCGCGGCAGGCGGCGCAGGCCGGCCACGGCAATGTTGTTCAATGTGAGTATCTTGTACATGGTGTACCGTCGGTTCGAAAAATGAGTGCGCCGGCTATCCGAACTCGCGCTCGAAAACCTGCATGAATTCGATCAATGCATCGATACCCTCATCGGGCATCGCATGGTAGATGGACGCCCGCATACCGCCGACAGATCGATGCCCTTTCAGGTTGGCAAGCCCGGCATCGGCAGCCCGGTCCAGGAAGGTTGCATCGAGATTCGCGTCGGCAAGCACGAACGGTACGTTCATCCAGGAGCGGCACGAGGCTTCGACCGGGTTGCTGTAAAAATCTGACGCGTCGATTGCCGCATACAACCGGGCCGCTTTGCGGCGATTTCGTTTCGCCATCGCCTCGAGGCCGCCCTGCTCCAGCAGGTAGCGAAACACGAGGCCCGCGACATACCAGGCAAAAACCGGCGGCGTATTCGTCATCGACCCGGAGTCGGAATACACCTTGTAATTGAGTAGCGATGGCGTGCCTGCCCGTGCCCTGCCGAGCATGTCACGACGCACGATGACGACGGTAATTCCTGCCGGCCCGATGTTCTTTTGCGCGCCCGCATAGATCACCGCAAAGCGGCTGACGTCGAGCGGGCGCGACAGGATCGTGCTCGACATGTCGCAGACCAGCGGCGTGTCGCCTGCATCCGGGACGAACGGAAACTCGACGCCGGCGATCGTTTCGTTCGCGCAGTAATGCAGGTAGCTCGCATCGTCGCTGCGGCGCCAGTCGGCTTCGGCCGGCACGTAGGTGAAATTGCGGTCCGAACTGTCCGCGACGACGTTGACGTTGCAGAATTTTTCCGCCTCGCCGATGGCCTTGTTCGACCAGCTGCCGGTACGCAGGTAGTCGACTGTCGCGCCGTCTTCAGCGAGATTCAGCGGCACCATCGCAAACTGAAGCGTCGCACCGCCCTGCGGAAACAGCACCGCGTAGTCGTCGGAGATGTCCAGCAGCTTGCGCAGGTCCTGTTCTGCAGAGGCAGCGACGTCGGTGAACTCGGGACTGCGGTGGCTCACCTCCATAATCGACATGCCGGTCGACTGCCAGTCCGGAATATCGGCACGCACCTGCTCGAGGACGGGCTCCGGCAGAGCGGCCGGGCCGGCGCTGAAATTGAAGACACGGGTCATGGGATCGAGTACCTGTTTGCTGCCGGACTGGGCGCTGCGCGGACCGATTGCGGCGACGCTTGCGTTGGTCAGTCTTCGTCGTCCTCGATCGACTCGATGCGAGCCAGGCCGACCAGCCGCTGGCCTTCCTCGACCCGGATCAACCGTACACCCTGGGTGTTGCGACCGATGATCGAAATATCGTCCACCGGCGTCCGCACCAGCGTGCCGCCGGAGCTGATCAACATCACCTCGTCTTCCTCGCCGACCTGGATGCCGCCGACCGTGCGACCGTTTCGCTCGGTGGTCTGGATCGCGATGACGCCCTGGCCGCCGCGGCCCTGTACGGGGAATTCTTCCATCGACGTGCGCTTGCCGTAGCCGTTTTCGGTAGCGGTCAGCAGCATGCCGTCGCCAACGATCGCCAGCGCGATGACCTCGTGACCCGGCGGCAGCTTGATGCCGCGCACACCGGCGGCACCGCGGCCCATCGGCCGCACGTCCGCTTCCTTGAAGCGGATGGCCTTGCCGTGGCTCGCAACGAGCATGATGTCCTGCTTTCCGTCGGTGATCGCGACGTCGACCAGCCGGTCGTCGTTGCGCAGGTCGATCGCGATGATGCCGCTGGCACGAGGTCGCGAGAACAGGCTGAGCGGCGTCTTTTTCACGGTGCCGCCGCTCGTTGCCATGAAGACGAAATTGTCCTGGTCGAACTGGCGCATCGGCAGCACCGCGTTGATCCGCTCGCCGTCGTCGAGCGGCAGCAGGTTGACGATGGGCTTGCCGCGCGATCCGCGGCTCGCCTGCGGCACCTGGTAGACCTTGAGCCAGTACAGCTTGCCGCGGCTGGAAAAGCAAAGGAGCGTGTCGTGGGTATTGGCAATGAACAGCTTGTCGATGAAATCTTCGTCCTTCACCTTCGCTGCCTTGCGACCGCGGCCGCCGCGACGTTGCGCCTGGTACACGCCGATCGGCTGCGCTTTCGCGTATCCGCCGTGCGACAGCGTCACGACGACCTCCTCCTCGGGAATGAGATCGACGTCCTGCAGATCCGTATGCGCCTCGTTGATCTCGGTGCGGCGCTCGTCGCCATAGCTGTCGCGAACCGTCTCGAGCTCTCCGCGGATGACGTTCAGCAGCTCGTCGGGATCGGCAAGTATGTTCAGTAAATTCTTAATATTTTCTAGTATATCTTTGTATTCATATAGAATTTTTTCTTGTTCGAGGCCCGTCAGGCGATGCAGGCGAAGGTCGAGTATCGCCTGTGCCTGCACCTCGGAGAGGCGGTATTCGCCGTCGATCAGCCCGAACTCGCCCTCAAGGCCGTCCGGCCGCGTGTCGGTGCGACCCGCCCGCTCGAGCATGCCGGTCACGGCGCCCGGCGACCACGTGCGCGCGGTCAGCGCGGTGCGGGCATCGGCGGGCGATGGCGACTTTTTGATCAGTGCGATGACCTCGTCGATGTTGGCGAGCGCGACGGTCTGCCCTTCGAGAACGTGGGCGCGGTCTCTCGCCTTGCGCAGCTCGAATATGGTGCGCCTCGTTACGACCTCGCGCCGATGCGAAAGGAACGCCTCCAGCACCTGCTTCAGGTTCAGCAGCTTTGGCTGCCCCTCGTGCAGCGCCACCATGTTGATGCCGAACACGCTTTGCAGCGGCGTCTGCTTGTACAGGTTGTTCAGCACGACGTCGCTCGTCTCGCCCTTGCGCAGCTCGATGACGATGCGCATGCCGTCCTTGTCGGACTCGTCGCGCAGCTCCGTGATGCCCTCGATGCGCTTGTCACGGACCAGGTCGGTGATTTTCTCGATCAGCAGCGCCTTGTTCACTTGGTACGGCAGTTCGGTGACGATGATCGCTTCCTTGCCGCGCTTGTCGATGGTCTCGATCGAGGTACGCGCCCGCACGTAGATGCGTCCGCGCCCGGTGCGGTAGGCCGCGTAGATGCCCTGGGCACCGTTGATGATGCCGGCGGTCGGGAAGTCGGGTCCCGGCAGATATTTCATCAGGCCACGAATGTCGATGGACGGATCATCGATCAGCGCGAGGCACGCGGTCACGACCTCGGAAAGATTGTGCGGCGGAATGTTCGTCGCCATGCCGACTGCAATGCCCGCAGACCCGTTGACGAGCAGGTTCGGGATTTTCGTCGGCATTACCGACGGCTCGGTCTCCGACCCGTCGTAGTTTTCGATGAAATCGACGGTTTCCTTGTCGATGTCGGCGAGGATCTCGTGTGCGATGCGCGCCATGCGCACCTCGGTGTAGCGCATCGCCGCCGGGGCGTCGCCGTCAACCGAGCCGAAGTTGCCCTGCCCGTCGACCAGCATGTAGCGCATCGAGAACGGCT
>CALKYK010000105.1 GCA_938003715.1 uncultured Gammaproteobacteria bacterium | reverse complement strand
CCTGCTGCGTCAGGCCGGACGACTCCCTGCTGGAGGTCCTGCTTTCGAAGCTGAAAACCACTCCGTCGATCTTCCGAAAATCTGCATAAAAAGTATCCAGGTCGGTTTCGTAGTTGCTGCGATCCGGATTCACAGCGCTGTGTTCCTGTATGCGCGTGATAAGGAAATTGCGCCGGTCGATGAAAAGGCGCCGCTTGTAGCCGGCTGGGTCCGTGGCATCGACGCCCCAAGGGAGCGGGCGTTCCCCCGCGTCACGCTCGGCGAGTGTCAGCGTCGAGCCGCCTGCCACCAGCTCATGCAGGGCGAAGAGATTGTGGCGAACCGCCCGCTGCACCGCTGCCAGCGCCCAGACGGGCATGACTTCGCTCTGGCCACGGCTGCCCGTCCGCTGCCACGCGAACGTGCCGTTGTTGCCTTGCGAGAACACCAGGCGCCCGTCTTCGAACACGTCGAGCCGCATGCGGCCGTCGCGTGTCGCAACATAGTGGGTCGAGAGGCGTCGGCCGGCCTCGTCGACGTCGCGCCTGACCTGAATGGCGTGCACGGACTCGAGCGCGGTGGCGCCGCCACGCGCCTCGGTGTGGCGTGCGATGAGGGTAGAGATGTCAATCTGCTCGGCCTTTTCGCAGCCGACAGCAAACAGCGCGGTCGCCGCCAGGGCGACGCCCGTAAATCTGGAAAGGGTATTCATAGTGGGTAACCGCGGCACCATTGCGGTGCGGCAAAGCCGCTCCTCGAGCGGACGACCGTTGGACACGGCGGCGCGGAAAAGTTCGTATTGGCCGTGGCCTTGGAAATAGGTGGCTCCCCGGGCCCAATCCGCCCGCGATGCTGACAGATTTGATCCCGGCAGGTGCGGATTGATCTTTAGTGCACGATTCGGTCATGCGCCGACGCAAACGTCCGGCGACTCAATCAATCTCGGTAACGAAAAAGGCCCCTTGGACAGGGGCCTTACAAAAAGGTGGCTCCCCGGGCCGGACTCGAACCCAATTTGCCCGCGATGATCAATCTAGAGTTCCCGAATGGTGCAAATTGATCTTTAGTGACCGGAAAGAAAAGACCGGCGAGACTTCGCTGCGAGTCGCCCGGTGACCCAAACGCGAAAGGCCCCTTTACGGGGCCTTTGAGCGTTTGGCTCCCCGGGCCGGACTCGAACCAGCGACCAATTGATTAACAGTCAACCGCTCTACCAACTGAGCTACCGGGGAATGCGCGCGGCATTCTGGTCCAGCGTCCCGGGCAAGTCAAGGGCGCAAGCCCGCCGGAATCCGCGCAACTTACTGTTTTCTAAGTGAGTGCTTTCCGTATGCGGCGCACTGCCTCCTCGAGTTCCTCGATCGAGCAGGCGAATGAAATTCGCACGTAGCCAGGAGCACCAAACGGCGTCCCCGGCACCATGACCACGGTACCGCTTTCGAGCACCTGCTTCACCAGCGCTGCGTCGTCGTGGAGTCCCAGCGCCTCTATCGCGCCAGTCACCTTCGGGAACGCGTAAAACGCGCCTTCGCCCTCGCGGCACTCGAATCCCGGGACCTCGTTCAACGCACCGACGATGTAGTCGCTCCTTGCCTTGTACGCCTTCAGCATTTCGGCGACACAGGCCTGGTCACCATCCAGCGCGGCCGCGGCGGCGACCTGGGAGACGCTGCTCGGGTTCGACGTGATCTGGCTCTGGATCGTTTTCATCGCCTTGATGACTTTGCGCGGACCACCCGCATAGCCGATACGCCAGCCGGTCATCGCGTAGCACTTCGATACGCCGTTGATCGTCACGACCCGGTCGACCAGGTCCGGGCACGCCGTTGCGATGCTGCAAAACGGTTCGTCGGCCCAGTAGATGTGTTCGTAGATGTCGTCAGCAAGCACCACGATGTGAGGATGCGATGCGAGAACTTCACCCAGCGCCTCGAGCTCGGCGCGGGAATAGCAGCTCCCGGTCGGGTTCGACGGGCTGTTGAGAAACAGTATCCGCTTGCGCTTCGTGATCGCTGCTGCGAGCTTTTCCGGCGTGACCTTGAACCCGTCTTCGATGCCGGTGTCGATAACGACGGGTATTCCATCGGCGACGCGCACCATGTCCGGGTAGGAAACCCAGTAGGGTGCGGGAATGATTGCCTCGTCGCCCGCCGAAAGAATCGCCATGCAGGCGTTGAACAGCGTGTGCTTCGCGCCACAGGAAACGAGAATCTGGTCCGGGTCGTAATGCAAACCGTTGTCCCGCTCGAATTTGCGCTGAATCGCCGACTTCAGCTGGCTGGTGCCGTCGATCGCCGTGTACTTGGTGTGGCCATCGCGGATGGCCTGCATGGCCGCCTCCTTGATGTGCTGAGGCGTGTCGAAATCGGGCTCTCCGGCACCGAGGCTGATGACGTCGCGGCCGGCCTCGCGAAGCTCGGCTGCAAGCCCGAGCACGGCGCTGGTCGCAGACGGCATCACGCGGCTCATACGTTCTGAAACTGATAGACTCACGGGTTGCCTCCGGGACAGAGACGCGCATGGTACGTCAATCGACATCGCTCCCCAAGAAAACGGAAACCGACGAGCGCGACACGCTCACGCTGGTCTCGAAGTTCGGACCGGCCGGCGATCAGGGCCAGGCAATCAAGGGACTCGTGGAGGGACTGGAGGACGGCCTGGCCCGGCAAATCCTGCTCGGCGTCACCGGATCCGGCAAGACCTTCACGATCGCGAACGTCATCGCCGAGACACAGCGGCCCGCCATCATTCTGGCACCGAACAAGACCCTGGCGGCCCAGCTCTACGGCGAGATGCGCGAGTTCTTCCCGCGCAACGCCGTGGAGTACTTCGTTTCCTACTACGACTATTACCAGCCCGAGGCGTACGTCCCGAGTTCCGACACTTATATAGAGAAGGACGCCTCAATCAACCAGCATATCGAGCAGATGCGCCTGTCGGCGACCAAGGCGCTGATCGAGCGGCCGGACGCGATCATCGTCGCAACGGTGTCGGCAATTTATGGCCTGGGTGATCCCGAGGCCTATTTCAGTATGGTGCTGCACCTGTCACGCGGTGAGCGTATCGAGCAGCGCTCGCTGCTGCGGCGCCTGGCCGAGATGCAATACAAGCGCAACGAGCTGGAGCTCGCCCAGGGCAACTACCGCGTCCGCGGCGACGTGATCGACATCTTTCCCGCCGAATCGGAACGCGACGCGGTACGCGTCGAGCTGTTCGATGACGAGGTGGAGTCACTCGCGTACTTCGATCCGCTGACCGGCGAGGTCATACGCCGCGTGCCGCGCCTGACGATCTTCCCGAAGACGCACTACGTCACGCCGCGGGAAAAGCTGCTTGCCGCGGTCGAGGAAATCAAGGTCGAACTGAAGGACAGGCTCGAGTACCTGCGAGCCCACGACAAGCTGCTGGAGGCGCAGCGCCTGGAACAGCGCACGATGTTCGACCTCGAAATGATCCGCGAGCTCGGCTACTGCACCGGCATCGAAAACTACTCGCGTTACCTGTCGGGTCGCGAGGAGGGTGAGCCGCCGCCGTGCCTGTTCGACTACGTGCCGCACAACGCGATACTGGTCATCGACGAAAGCCACGTCACCGTACCGCAGCTCGGCGGTATGTACCGCGGTGACCGGTCGCGCAAGGAAACGCTGGTCGAATACGGGTTCCGGCTACCGTCGGCGCTCGACAATCGCCCGCTGCGCTTCGACGAATTCGAGGCACTGTCGCCGCAGACCATCTACGTATCGGCGACGCCCGGCGACTACGAACTCGAACACTCAGGCAACACGGTCGAGCAGCTCGTGCGGCCGACCGGGCTGGTCGATCCGATCGTCGAGGTCCGGCCGGCGCGCACCCAGGTCGACGACCTGCTGTCGGAGATCCGGCTCCGCGTCGACGCCGATCAGCGCGTGCTCGTCACGACGCTGACCAAGCGAATGGCCGAGGACCTGACCGACTACCTGCAGGAACACGGCGTACGCGTGCGCTACCTGCACTCGGATATCGGCACCGTCGAACGGACCGAAATCATTCGCGATCTCAGGCTCGGCAGTTTCGACGTGCTGGTCGGCATCAACCTGCTGCGCGAGGGCCTGGACATGCCGGAGGTAGCGCTGGTGGCGATCCTCGACGCCGACAAGGAGGGATTCCTGCGCTCCGACCGTTCGCTCATTCAGACCGTCGGGCGCGCGGCGCGCAACGTCCACGGCACCGCCATCCTGTACGCCGATGACGTAACCGGCTCGATGCGGCGAGCCATCGACGAGACCAACCGGCGCCGCGAGCGGCAGCTCGAGTTCAATAAGGAACACGGCATCCGGCCGGCCACCATCGTCAAGCAGGTCGCCGACATCATGGAAGCGGCCTACCCGGTACCGGGACGGGGCCGGCGGCGCGTCGCCGAGGATGCCACGCCATACGAGTCGATGACGCCCGAAGAACTCCTCAAAAAGGCCCAGAAGCTCGAGAAGAAGATGCTCCGGCATGCCCGGGACCTCGAGTTCGAGGAGGCCGCCAGGCTGCGCGACGAGATCCGGCGGATGCGGGAAATCGGCTTCGGAGTCAGCGACAAGCTGGCCGGCTGATAGCGGTTGCGCGGCCCGGGCCGCTTGAGTATCTTTGTGCGCCCGCGGCGGCCTGTGGCTGCCGCGGCGCGGATCGACAGGGGCGATTAGCTCAGCGGTAGAGCGCCACGTTGACATCGTGGAGGTCGGTGGTTCGACACCACCATCGCCCACCAGTCCGATGCCGGTTCCGGCAAATGTCCTGAAATAACCGGTAGTTTCTTGCAAATCAGCCAGTTCGGGCTATAAAATTCGCGTCCCGCGGCGACGGACCGGCCACTTGCAGGCCATCCACGCCGCGGCTCTTGTTTTGGACGGAGGAATTTAATATCGCAGCAACCAAGCGCGTCAGGCGCAATGACGAAATTGATGCACGGGAAGTGCGGGTCATCGACTCCAGTGGCGACCAGCGAGGCGTCATGCCACTTGCCGAAGCAATCGAGATTGCGCGCGACGAAGGCCTGGACCTGGTCGAGGTGTCGCCGACGGCAGAGCCGCCGGTGTGCCGGATCATGGATTTCGGCAAGTACCTGTTCGAGCAGAACAAGAAGGCGCAAACCGCGCGCCGGAAGCAAAAGCAGGTGCACGTCAAGGAAATCAAGTTTCGCCCGGGTACCGACGAGGGCGACTACCAGGTCAAACTGCGCAAGCTGCGCGAATTCCTCGAAGACGGAGACAAGACCAAGGTCACACTGCGATTTCGTGGCCGGGAGATGGCGCACCAGGAACTGGGTGCACAG
>CALKYK010000104.1 GCA_938003715.1 uncultured Gammaproteobacteria bacterium | reverse complement strand
ACGGTGGCCGCGAAACTGCAGCACGACGTCGTGATTTTCATCGGTTCGCACCCACAGCCCGCTGATGCCGCCGGGTGCCGCACTTTCCGGCACGGCCTGCCGGAAATCCATGATCTTGCCCTCTGCCGGGCAGCGCGCGGTGTAGGTGCCGAAACTGTCGACGCGGGTCAGCACCTTGGGTGCCTCCCCGTTCAGCGCACCCTTGTCGGTCAGGTCGACTTTTTCCACCGTGCCGTCGACCGGGCTGACCACGCCGAGCGGTACGGCGGGGATCTCGCGCCGCGGATCGCGGAAGACGAGCACCAGCCAGACGAACGGGAGCGCCAGCAGTCCCGCATACAGCGCGTAGCCCAGCTGCCACGCGCATGCGATGGCCGCCAGGCTGGCACTGAGAAACGGTATGCCCTACCTGGCCACGAATGGATTGCGGCGGCCCTTCAATTTCCAGGTCTCTCGTCTGTTTGCGCCGCGCCAACCCGGGTCGCCGCGGCGGCTTCATGCATTGCCGTCTCGTGTAGAATACGCCCGCCTCACGCGAACCGGGCCAGACTATACATGCGTTTCACTCGTTTTGGATTAACGACCCTGCGCGACGTGCCGGCGGAGGCCGAAATCGTCAGCCATCAGCTGATGCTGCGCGCGGGGCTGATCCGCCGCCTCGCCTCCGGCCTGTTCACCTGGATGCCGCTCGGCATCCGTGTCCTGCACAAGGTGGAACGGATCATTCGCGAGGAGATGGACCGTGCCGGCGCGCTCGAAGTCGTAATGCCGGCTGTTCAGCCCGCGGAGCTGTGGCGCGAGACCGGACGCTGGGACCAGTACGGCCACCTGCTCCTGCGCATGCGTGATCGACACGATCGCGAGTTCTGCTTCGGCCCCACCCACGAGGAAGTGATTACCGACATCGGTCGCCGGGAACTGCGCAGCTACCGGCAGTTGCCGGTGAATTGCTAGCAGATCCAGACCAAGTTTCGCGACGAAATCAGGCCGCGCTGCGGCGTGATGCGCGCCCGCGAGTTCGTCATGAAGGACGCCTACTCGTTTGACGTCGACCAGGCCGGACTCGAGGCGAGCTACCAGGCGATGCACGAGGCATATACGCGGATATTCGACCGCATGGGGCTGAAGTATCGCGTCGTCGACGCAGACTCGGGCGAAATCGGCGGCAGCCGTTCGCAGGAATTCATGGTGCTCGCCGATTCCGGTGAGGACGCGATTGCCTGGTCGGACGAGGACGCGTTCGCCTCGAACGTGGAAACCGCCGCAAGCGTGCGTCCCGAGGGCAAACCGCCCGCGCCGGCCCGCGAGCTCGCCAAAGTCGAGACGCCGAGTGTCAGGACCATCGACGCGCTGTGCGAGTTTCTCGACGTACGGCCGGAACAGACACTGAAGACCCTGATCGTCGACGGCGACGACGGGCCGGTTGCGCTGGTCCTGCGCGGCGATCACGAGCTGAACGCGATCAAGGCAGAAAAAATCGACGCTATCGCCGCACCGCTGACGATGGCCGACGCAGCCACCGTGCAGAAAGCGACCGGTGCCGCCAGCGGCTATGCCGGACCGCTGGGTCTCGACATTCCCGTTTACTTCGATCACGCGGTCGCGACCATGTCGGATTTCGTATGCGGCGCAAACGAAAACGACATGCACCTGACCGGGGTCAACTTCGGACGCGATCTCGAGCTGCCGGGAACGGTGGACCTGCGAAACGTCGTCGAAGGCGATCCTGCGCCCGGCGGTAAAGGCACGCTGAAAATCGCGCGCGGCATCGAGGTCGGACATATTTTCCAGCTCGGCACCAAGTACAGCGAGGCGATGAACGCGACCGTGCAGGACCAGGACGGACGCGAAGTCACGATGTACATGGGCTGCTATGGCATCGGCGTGACACGCATCGTCGGCGCCGCAATCGAGCAGAACCACGACGAGCGGGGCATTATCTGGCCGGCTCCGCTGACTCCATTCGACGTCGTGCTGATCCCGATCAACATGCATCGTTCGGACAAGGTGCGCGAGGCGGCGGAGGCGCTGTACGACGAGCTCGTTGCCATGGGCATGGAGGTGCTGTTCGACGACCGCGACGTCCGTCCGGGCGTCAAGTTTGCGGATGCCGAGCTGATCGGCATCCCGCATCGGCTGGTCGTCAGCGAGCGCGGGCTGAAATCCGGCGAACTCGAATACCGGCACCGCCCCGACGAGGACTCTAGGATGCTGAAACGTGAAGAGGCTCTCGACATGCTGAAACGCGCGATCGTAAGCTAGGGGTCCTCAGATCAATTGTTTCGCGCTTGCGTTGCGATGTCATTGGCGTCGAGACAAGGCGCGGCTCGAAGCGAATGGCCCAAGTCCTTCGCAAGAGGCGCAACGCCGTATCGGCGCCAATGACAACGCAACCCATCGACATGCAGAATACTCCTTATCGGGCCGGGACGGATTGGACGAATAAAGTCGTTGCGATGGCTCGTGAGGCCTATGGGCATCATGTCGCCATCGCGCCTCGTTCTTCATCCAATCCGTCTCCGGCGCAAGCACGAAACAATTGATCTGAGGACCCCTGACGAACGAATCACAGAATCTGCAACGATGCGTGCCTTGATACTGACATGGGTCATCCTGCTGCTGGCGCCTGCGGTCGCCGCTGCCGAACAGGAGCCGGACCCCGAGCTGATCGCGCTGCTGCGCCAGGCAGCCAGCGAGACGGACAGCTTCCCGGACCACTTCACGGCTCAGGTCTGGCTGACCGACATGTCGGCGCGCCTGGCGAGACAGGTGAAGGATCCGGAGGAACGCATCGAAATCCTGCAGCGCGTGCACTACGAAGCCACGCGTACGGAACTGCCGCCCGAACTGGTGCTCGCAGTCATCGACGTCGAAAGTAATTTCGACCGCTACGCGATCTCGGTGGCCGGGGCTCGAGGACTGATGCAGATCATGCCGTTCTGGCTCGACGAGATCGGACGGCCCGACGACAACCTGATCCACATCGAAACGAACCTGCGCTTCGGCTGCACGATTCTTCGCTATTACCTCGACATGGAAAACGGCGACCTGATTCGAGCGCTCGGTCGCTACAACGGCAGCCTCGGTCAACGCAAGTATCCGAACAAGGTGCTCGACAAGCTGCGGCTCAAATGGTTTCGCGTCTGAACACAGCGGTGAGAGCGCGCGCTTCCGTCCGCAATTCTGTCAGCCGATTATGAACTTGTCAGGCGCTGCGCATTCGCTGCTCAACTCCTCGATCTGTTCGACGCGCGCCATCGGCGGGCCCTGCGACAACCAGTCGCGCAACCGTTGCACCGATTCGTCGTCGCCGCAGGCAAGCACGTCCACGGAGCCGTCAGCAAGATTCTTTGCATGGCCATTGATGCCGAGTGACGCAGCAGCGTCACGCGTGCTGGCGCGGAAGAATACGCCCTGCACCTTGCCGCTCACTTTGAACCGGCGGCACACTCAGCGGTTTTCGGGCGCAGCGGCCTCGGCGATCGCGAGCGCCGCAAGAGCACGATTCTTGGCCTGCAGCGCGTCCTGGCGGGCCTGCGCGTAAGCGCGCTCGCTGAGTTTCCGTTGCGCACTGTCGAGATAGGCTTCAGCGGCGTGCAGGTCTTCGGCAGCAAGCTGTTCGGCACCGGCGTCGCGGGCCACGGCAATAGCCTGCCGGGCGTCGCTCATTTCCTGTACCGGCGGCCCGGTCTGGCAGGAGGCAAAAAGCAATGCAATAGCGACGAGAATACCCGCTCTGCCGACAGCAGAACCGGCAGAGTTCCGGCTGCTAGTGATGGTGCGCACGGCGACACGCTAGCAAGCACCGCGGCGAGTCGTCAAGCAAGCGAATGAGGCCTGACGAGACCCCTTACTGCTGCTAGAGTTGGGCCCGTTTCGCCGTCAGGCGATCATTCAGGACCACACCGGGCGCAAGCCGATGAGCATCACCATTTACCACAATCCGCGCTGTTCCAAGTCGAGGAAAACCCTGGAAATTTTGCAGTCGCGCGGCGTCGAGCCGACGATTGTCGACTATCTTGCCACCCCCCCGGCTGCCGACACCCTGCTGCGATTGAAGGATCTTCTCGGCGTTTCGCTGTCGGCACTGCTGCGAACCGGCGAAGACGCGTACCGGGCCGCGGGAGATGCCGTACCGAAAGACGATGATGCGGCGCTTGCGGCGTGGCTGTACGGGCATCCGCAGGTGCTGCAGCGCCCGATCGTGGTCAATGAGGCAACGGGTCGGGCGGTCATCGGCCGTCCGCCGGAAAACGTGCTCGACATCATCGAGTGAAAGAAATACTGGTCCTCTATTACTCCCGCTACGGCGCCACGGAGGCGCTTGCGCGATCCGTCTGCCACGGCGTCGACAGCGTCGCGGGAGCAAGCGCCAGGTTGCGAACGGTGCCACCGGTATCACCGGCGACCGAAGCAAGCGAGGCACCGGTGCCGGACGAAGGTCCGCCGTACGCGACGAAAGACGACCTGCGCGAATGCGCCGGCCTCCTGCTCGGCAGCCCGACGCGGTTCGGCAACATGGCCGCGCCGCTCAAGTATTTCATCGACGGTACCGGCAGCGAATGGCTGAAGGGCACGCTCGGCGGCAAACCGGCCGGCGTCTTTACGTCCACATCGAAGTTGCATGGCGGCCAGGAGTCTACGCTGTTCACCAAGGCACTGCCGCTGATTCACCATGGCATGGTGCTGGTCGGCATTCCGTTTACCGA
>CALKYK010000103.1 GCA_938003715.1 uncultured Gammaproteobacteria bacterium | reverse complement strand
ATCGGCGTCTACGAGCTGCTCGAGATGGATCGCGGCCTGATCGACGCGCTGCGGCGCGAGGACCTGTCTGAATTCAATGCGCTCGCCGATGCCAAGCCGTCGTACGTGCCGCTGGTCCGCTGCGCGCTCGACTACGCGGCCGAGGGCGTCACGACGATCGAGGAAGTCATCCGCGTCGTCGGCGGCCTTGACGGCAACTACGAGGCGCCGGCGACGCCGGCGCCGGAAGCGCCGGAGCCGGCCGATGGCTGAGTTCGCATACCGGGGCCGGTCCGCGGGTGGAGAGCTCGTCTCCGGCAAGCTGCACGGCGGCTCACCCGATGCTGTCGCTGCGCGCCTGATCGACGTCGGCATCACGCCGATCGAGATCCGCGACCTGACCGCGGTCGGCAAGTTCACAATGAACGACATCTGGCTGCGCATGGGCGGCGGCCAGCCGTCGACGAAAGACCTGATCATGTTCTGCCGGCAGATGTACACGATCACGCGCACCGGGTTGCCGCTCCTGAAAGGCATCAGCGGCCTGATGGAGACGACGCACAACCAGGTCCTGAAAGCCGCGCTGGTCGACGTGCTGTCGAGCCTCGAATCCGGCCGCGAGCTGTCCGCCGCGCTCGCAGCGCATCCGAAGCTCTTCTCGCCGCTCTTTGTCAACCTGATCCAGATCGGCGAATCGAGCGGCACGCTCGACACCTCGTTTCAGCGCCTTTACGAGTACCTGGCCATGGACCAGGACGTCCGCGACCGGGTCAAGTCGGCGGTGCGTTACCCGATCATCGTGGTCTGCGCGATCGCGATCGCGCTCGGCATCATCACCGTGTTCGTCATCCCGAACTTCGCGCCGATTTTCCGGCAGCTCGGCGACAATATCCCGCTGCCGACGCTGATCATCATGAGCGTCTCGAACTTCGCCGTGAATTACTGGCTGCACATGGTGGGTGCGATCGCGCTTGCATCGATCGGCGCGTCGTTTTACGTCAAGACCGAAAGCGGGCGCATGAACTGGGACCGCCTCAAGCTGAAGATACCGGTCACCGGCATCATCGTCCGCAATGCGGCGCTGTCGCGCATCACGCGCTCACTCGCGGTCTCGATCAGCGCCGGCCTGCCGATCAACCAGACGCTCAAGACGGTGTCCGGATCCATCGGCAACGACTGGCTCGGCAGCAAGATGGAAAGTCTCGGCGCCGGTATAGAGCGCGGCGAGGCGCTGTCGGTGACGGCAGCGACAAGCGGTCTCTTCACGCCGCTGGTGCTGCAGATGATCGCGCTCGGCGAAGAGACCGGCGCACTGCCGGAGCTGATGGACGAGGCCTCGGAATTCTATCGGCGCGAAGTCGACTACGACCTCGAAAACCTGAGCGCGGCGATGGAGCCGATCCTGATCGTTTCCGTCGGCGCCATCGTTCTGGTGCTTGCGCTCGGCGTGTTCCTGCCGATGTGGGACATGATCGCGCGGGCCAGGGCGGGTTGAAGATGAACCACCGGCGATTCACACCTGCCTTCGCGAGCCGCAGCACGGCGCACGGATTCACGCTGCTGGAGCTCGTCGTCGTGATCACGATCATCAGCATCCTGGTCGCGGTCGCGCTCGAGAAGCTTCTCCCGTACCTGGATGCCGCCGAGCGCGCCGCGGTGCTGCGCATCGAGGGCCAGCTCCGCAGCGCGCTGGTTCTGGTCGCCGCGGAACGCATCGCGCGCGGCCGCTCGGCCACGATCACCGAGCTCGAGGACAGCAATCCGGTCAACTTTTTGGCCGAACCGCCGAAAAACTACCTGGGCGAGCTGACGAATGACGTGCTTGCCGGGGTACCGGTGCGCCACTGGTACTTCGACGGCGGCCTGAGGCGGCTGGTGTACCGGCTCGGCGAGCCCTACTCGCGAGCCGAGTCGACGATACCGCGCGAAGACCCGGCGTTCGCCGTCAACGTCAGCTTCGTCGACATCGACGGCGACGGTCGTTTCGAGGCGAGTCGCGACCAGCTTTACGGCGTGCACCTCGACCGCGTCGCGGGCCGGCAGTGGCTGGCCGGCGTAGGCAACGGGACACACGGAGATTGAATTGCCGGGCGCGATCCCGGCTTTGATGGAAGACCTTTGGCAAGTAAGGAAGGAGTTGATATGAAAACCAGCAAACAAGGCGGCTTTACGCTGATCGAACTGGTCGTGGTCATCGCGCTGCTCGGCATTCTGGCCGCGTTCGCGATTCCGCGATTTGCATCGCTGGAGCGGGAAGCGCGCGCAGCAACCACGCAGGGCCTGTCCGGAAGTGTCCGCAGCGCCGCCGCGATGGCGCACGGCCTGTTCCTCGCGACCGGCTCGTCGCCGGTGTCGATGGAAGGTAACAACATCGTCATCACGAACGGCTACCCGGATGCGACTGACATCCAGAACACGCTGGCCGACTCGACCGGCTTCACAGTGACGGTAAATGCGGGCAACGATACCGCGACTTTCGTCAAGACCGGTGCTTCGGGCACCTGCGAAGTCGTCTATGTCGAAGCGGTTTCGCCGAACCCGCCGTCGATCACGGTCGATACCTCGGGTTGCTGATGGGCACGGCATCACTGCCGGGCCCGGATAGCAGATGAGACAAAGCCTGGTCGGGCGGCACGGTCCGCACGGCCTCGGGTCCGGCAGCGTGCAACCCGCGACGGTGCGCACGCAGATGCTTCACGACGTCCGCACGCGTCGGCAATCAGCGTACGGGCAAGAAGGAAACCAGTCATGAAAAGAGCTAGCAACCAGTCCAGCCGCGGCTTCACGCTGATCGAGCTGGTGGTCGTCATCGCGATCCTCGGCATCCTTGCCGCGTTCGCCATCCCGCGTTTCGTCGGCCTCGAGCGCGAGGCGCGCGTCGCCGCGACACTCGGCATGTCGGGCAGCGTGCGCAGCGCCGCAACGCTCGCACACAGCATGTGGCTCGCGCAAAGCGTGAACCCGGTGTTCATGGAAGGGAACCCGATCAATCTCACGAACGGTTACCCCGACGCCACCGACATCGCGCTGACCCTGGCAGACATCACCGGCTTCACCGTCACCGTCAACGCGACGGATGACCAGGCCGTTTTCTCCAAGGACGGCGCCGGCGGCAACTGCGAGATCGCGTACAACGACGCGCTCGTCAACAGCGCGCCCATCATCGGCGTGGACCTGAGCGGGTGCTGACCGATGCGCCAGCGGCGAGGACCGGCAAGGCGTCACGGCGCCGGCGTCCGGCGCCGCCGGCAGCGCGGCTACACGATGGTCGAGCTCGTGCTCGTCATCGTACTGCTCGCAATCCTGAGCAGCGTTGCCGCGCCGCGCTTCTTCGATAACGACGCATTCGACGAGCGCGCCTACTACGACGAACTCGTCAGCGCGCTGCGCTACGCACAGAAGGTCGCGGTGGCGAGCGGCTGTCCCGTCCGCATCGACATTGCCGTCAGCGCTTACAGTCTCGCGCAACAGTCGGCCAGCGCAGGGCACTGCGATCCCTCCGACACCACCTTTTCCCTTCCCGTTACGCTGCCGACCGGCGAGTCCATGGCCGGCACGGCGCCGCCCGGCATCTTCACGGCACCGGTCCTGACCTTCGACTTCGACGCGCTCGGCCGGACCAGCCTCGGTGCAGACCTGGTACTGACCGTCGGCGCCCGCAGCATGACGATCCAGGCAGGCAGCGGTCTCGTGGTGACGCCGTGATGACTGCAATGGCCGGCCAACGCGGCGTGACGCTGGTCGAACTGCTGGTATCGATCGTCATCGTCCCGATCGCAGCCAGCACCGTGCTGGGGCTCCTGTCCATGACGACGGCCGCCAGCGCGGACCCGATGATTCGCCACCAGGCGCCGTCCATCGCCGCCTCGTACCTCGAGGAAATCCTCCTCAAGCCGCTCGCTGACCCGGACGGACTCGACGGTGAAGCGGCGCGCGCCGACTTCGACGACATCGACGACTACGACGGGCTTTCCGATGCCGGCGCGCACGACCAGTTCGGCAACGCGCTGGCCGGACTCACTGCCTACAACGTCGTGGTCAGCGTGACCACATCCGCCGCCCTGCCGTCGGTGCCGGTCGCGGATGCGATTCGCGTCGATGTCGTGGTCACGCACACGAACGACGTCAACTTCACGCTGTCCGGCTACCGAACGAGGTTTTAGGGCTATGCGGATGCGCCAGGCCGGATTCACGCTCGTCGAACTCGTCATCACGATCGCGCTGACCACGATCGTCGTGTCGTTCATGGCGGTCTTCATTTCGGGCCCGGTGCGGTCGTATGCTGACCAGACGCGTCGCGCCGAACTCGTCGACGTTGCGGACAATTCCCTGAAACGCATCGGCCGCGACATCCGCCGCGCACTACCGAACAGCGTTCGCGTCACCGGCGCCGGCAGCAGCGTCGCTATCGAAATGCTCAGCACGGTCGACGGCGTGCGCTATCGCGACCGGCCGCCGCCGGGGAACCCGGACAAGCGCCTGCGCTTTTCCGCGGCCGACGATGCATTCAACAGCGTCGGCACGTTCAACGGCATCGCGCGACCGTTCTCCTCGGACCAGCACTTCCTGTCCATCTACAACGTCGGCGTGCCGGGTGCCGACGCGTACGAACTGGCCAATGTGATCACGCCGCCCGGCACGCAGATCGACATTGACAGCGACTCGGTCGCCGGCGAAGACAACGTGCAGCTGTCGCCCGCATTCCGCTTCGCGTTCGCATCGCCGGGCAAACGCCTGTACCTGGTAGACGGGCCGGTCACATACCTGTGCGATCCGGTGGCGGAGATGCTGGTGCGCTACGACGGCTACTCGATCGCGAACGACCAGTCGACGCGTGACAGCAACGCGGAATTGCTCGGCGCGGGTGCCACGGCCACCATCATCGCCGACCACGTGACAAGCTGCAGCGCGACGTATACGCCCGGAACCGCACAGCGTGCCGGCCTCGTCACGCTGGCCCTGGCTGTGTCCGATGCCGGCGAAACCGTTTCGCTGTTGCACCAGGTCCACGTGGACAACGTGCCGTGAACGCAAGCCGGCAAAAAGGCATCTCGCTGGTGCCCGCGCTGTTCCTGCTGATCGTGCTGGCGGCGCTCGGCATCGTCGCCGTGCGCCTGACCGCGGTGCAGCAGCAGACCGTGGTGCTCGCGATGCAGAGCGCGCGTGCCTACGCGGCCGCGCAGGCCGGTGTCGACTGGTCCGCTTACCAGGCGCTGGTCAACGGCAGCTGTGCCGCGGCGACGATCAACCTCACCGAGGCGGGCCTCGCGGGATTCACGGTCGACACGACCTGCTCGAGCACGGCCCACAGCGAGGGTCCGAACACGGTACGCGTGTATGAAATCGAGGCGTTCGCCCGCGCCGGCGCCTACGGCACGCCCGACTACGTCTCGCGTCGCATCCGCAGCACCGTCACGGATACGAGCTGATGAAGACGCTCCGCAGCACGCTTCTTGCTGTCACCATTGTTGCCGGCTGCTTTGCCAGCCAGCTCTCGCTGGCGCAGGGCTTCATCAATCCGAGCGCGGATACCTGGCTCAAGGAGGCCTCGCCGAACGAAAATCACGGCAGCGACGAGGAGTTGTCGGTCAAGAACAAGCCCACCGACAACTTCCGCACGCTCTACCAGTTCGACCTTTCGTCGATCCCGGCCGGCGCCAATGTGACGCGCGCGGATCTGAGGCTGCGCATCACGGGCGAGGACGATAGCGGCGATCCGGTCAACATTTACCGGGTCACCGATGCCTGGTCCGAAAATGCCGTGAACTGGAACAACACCGGCAACGACTACGACGCGTCGACCGTGTACGCCTCGTTCGTGCCGGACGATACCGGCTGGATCTGGGTCGACATCACGCCGATCGTGCAGGCGTGGGTATGCGGCGAGTTCCCGAACAACGGCATGATGCTGATCGCGACCTCGGACGATACCGAATCGAAATACACGAGCAGGGAGTACAGCCAGAGCAACCGGCGGCCGCGCCTGTACCTGAATTCCTCGGGTACGAATCCCTGCCTTGGCGCTATGCCGCCGGCCGTCATCGCCGACTATCACCTCGACGACTGCACGCTCGGCTTCGGCGGCAGCACGGTCACCGACAGCGGCCCGAACGGACTCGACGGCACGACGGTCGGCGGGATGTCGGTGGAGAACGACGGCCAGCTCTGCAGCGCAGGCGATTTCGACGGTTCGAGCGCCTACGTCTCTGTACCCGATACCGCGGCGCTCGACGTGACGACGGGGTTCAGCGTAGCCGCCTGGGTGCGTCACGACGGCGCGCCGCTCACGGACTGGGAGGCGATCCTGGCCAAGGGCGACAGCGCATACCGGCTGCACCTGAACGGCGGCTGCGCGATATCCGACACGCTGCCCGGTAACACGCGGCACGGCTTTACGCTGGGCCTGAATGGCGGCTGTTCCGGCGCCGACCTGAACAGCAACGTCGTGCCGGTTGCCGACACCTGGTATCACGTCGCCGGGACATACGACGGTTCGACGATGAACATCTACGTCAACGGTGCGCTGCAAAGTTCGGCGAGTTACAGCCAGCCAATCGGCACCAACAACTTCGACCTGACCATCGGCGAGAACGCGGAGCAAAGCGGCCGGCACTGGTCCGGCGACATCGACGAGCTGACGATGTGGGACGGCGCGATCAGTGCGCAGGACGTCATCGATCATCGCGACCGTACGCGACCCTGCACGAATTGCGGCGGCATCGAGTTTTCGATCAGTCACGACAGCTATGGCATCAACTGCCTCGACGAGACGATCACCGTCGACGTCTTGGACAGCATTGCCGGCACGCCGCGTACCGACTACAACGCGCAGGTCACACTCGACACGCAGACCGGCAACGGTACCTGGACCCTAGTCAGCGGCAGCGGCACGTTCACCGACGCGATCGCGGACGACGGGCTCGCCACGTACGACTGGCCGCTCGGCGAATCGAGCGCCCAGTTCGCATTGAGCTATACGAACGGCACTGCGACGTTCGATATAGACGTTTACCAGACCAGCGACACGTCGATCCGCGATGACGACGCGGAGGGCAACATCGCGTTCTCGCCGAACGGTTTCACGGTCACCGCCGCGCCGCTTTCCAATCCGCCGCCCGCGACGATCGTTCCATTCGCCGCGACGCAGACCGCGGGCGCGGACTTCCCGGTCTATATCGCGGCGTACGGACAGACGCCGAACGACCCGGTGTGCGGCATCATCGAGTCCTATACCGGCCCGAAAACGCTCAAGTTCTGGTCCAGCTACGTCGATCCGCTGACGGGCAGCCTCGTGCCGACGATCGACACGGTGGCGATCGCCGCGAGCGAAGCCGGCGCTGCGAACCAGCCCGTGACGTTCACGAATGGCCAGGCAGCAGTGACCGCCAGGTACAAGGATGCGGGCAGCATCCAGCTGAACCTGAAAGACGACAGTCCGGCCGACCCGGACCTGCCGAACGGCATCCGCGGTGCGACCGCGCCGTTCGTCGTCAAGCCCCACCGTTTTCTTCTGACGAACATCGAGGATGGCGCAGGCAACCCGAACCCGGGCGCCGCAGATGCGAAAGGCGGTGCGTTCATCGCCGCCGGGGAACCGTTTTCCGTCACCGTGACCGCGCTCGACTTCGAGGGCGACGCAACGCCGAACTACGGTCAGGAGTCTGTAGCGGAAACCGTGCGGCTGACTCCGAATCTCGTCCTGCCGGCCGGCGGCGACAATCCGCCGCTCGGCGCCGCCACCGGGTTCGGCGCGTTCTCCGGCGGACAGGCGACCGGCAGCAACTTCAGCTGGCCCGAGGTGGGCATCGTCACACTGACGCCATCGGTCGGCGACGGCGACTATCTCGGCGGCGGCGACGTTTCGGGCACGACGTCCGGCAACGTCGGCCGCTTTCACGCCCACCACTTCACGACGGTCTTGAACACGCCGACGTTCGGCACGACCTGCAGCGCCGGCAGTTACTCCTGGATCGGCGAGACCTTCGCCTACACGAATCCGCCGGTGATCACGGCGACTGCGCGTGCGCTGGCCGGCGAGGTGCTGGACAACTATACCGGCGGCTTTTTCAAGATCGACAACACGACGCTACCTGACCCGGTCTACAGCGCAACGCCCGCGACCCTGGACACCAGCGGTCTGCCACCCGGCTCCAGCGACCCGGCCGTTGTCGATCTTGGAGGCGGCGACGGCTCGCTGACGTTTTCCAGCGGCACCGGGCTGTCGTTCACGCGCGGTGCCGAAGAACCGGTTTTCAACGCCGACATCCGGCTGAGCATCACGGTCGCCGACAGCGATGGTGCCGCGGCGCTCGGCAACCCGGTTACGTTCGGCGATCCCGGCGGCATCCTGTTCGACGCCGGCGCCGCGTTCCGTTTCGGCCGCGCGCGCGTGCTGAACGCCTACGGTTCGGAACTCGTCGACCTGTCGATGCCGCTGCGCACCGAATACTACGTCGACTCCAGCACCGGGTTTGTGCCGAATACCGACGACGCCTGCAGTGCCGGCGTGTCGATCACGTTCGGCGGCTACACGGAAAACCTGTCACCGGGTGATACCTGCGTGTACGACACCGGCGACCCGGGGTTGTCCGGCGCCGGCTGCGCGGCACCCGGTCCACTCGCCCTGCGCTTTCGCGCACCGCCGCTGGGCGGCGACTTCAACCTCAACCTGCAGTCGCCGGGCGCGGGCAACGACGGTTCCGTGACCGTCACCGCCGACGTGCCGGCCTGGCTCGAGTACGACTGGGATGCCGGCAGCGCCGGTCTCGAGGACCCTAGCGGAACCGCGGTTTTCGGCATCTTCAAGGGGCAGGACCGCCGCATCTATACCCGCGAGATGTACTGACGCGACAGCCGCAGCAGCAAGAAACGCGCCATTTCCGTCGACCCGGCGCACCTCCGCAACAAAAATTATCCAGCACCGCTGACGAATTCCTGCGCGCGGCGCGCGTCCAAAAATCGCCGCGATATCAGCGCTCCATCATGCCGCGCCGAATCGGGAGCAGTGACACTTGCGCCGCGTTAATCGCAGTTCCATCGAGGAACGGGACATCGCAAAGGAGACTTTCAATGAACAGAATTTTACTCCCGGTCGTACTCACCGCCGCGCTGTCAATCTCGGGTTGCAGCGCGTTCTGGCAGATCGGGGAAGAATTCCACACCCGCGAGGGAGTATCGTCGAGCCTGGTCGATTACCTGTACCCGAAGGGCGAGGTGCCGCCGGCAGAGGAAATGCTGCTGCCGCGCCTCGAGCTGCCGCTGCGAGTCGGCGTCGCATTCGTACCCGCACGCCACGAGAGCGGTGCAATGATCAGCGAGGCGATTCGCACCAGGCTGCTCGGCGACGTCCGGGACGCTTTCATCGATCGCGACTACATCGCACACATCGAGGTGATACCGGACACGTACCTTCGTTCGAGCACGGGCATGGACGGCATGCGCCAGGTCGCACGGCTGTACGGCGTCGACGTGATGGCGCTGGTGTCCTACGACCAGGTGGCCGTCAGCGAAGACCGCAAGTCCTCGATCCTGTACTGGACGATCGTCGGCGCCTACGTGATACGCGGCACGGAAAACGAGGTGCAGACCTTCGTCGACAGGGCCGTCTTCGCCGTCGCGACCGGCAAGCTGCTGGTCCGCGCCCCGGGGCAGGTCGACGCCGGGACCGTCGTCGAGGAACT
>CALKYK010000102.1 GCA_938003715.1 uncultured Gammaproteobacteria bacterium | reverse complement strand
TAACGCGCACCCACGCCCACCCCACCCAACCCTCCCCTCGCAGAAAAAACGATATCCACCGATGCAAAAACTCTTGCTGACAGCACTATCCGTACTTGCACTGGCGCTTCTGAGCGGCTGCGAACAGGACGGGCCTGCTGAAGAGTTAGGCGAATCGATCGACGCAGCCGTGAACGACGCCCGCGAGGCCGGCGACGAACTCACTGACGGTCTCGAACACTCCGGCGACACCTTCGCGGAAAACGTCGAAGACGCCTGCGAGGAAATCAAGGACGGGATGGACGCCGAAAACCCGAACTGCTGATTTCTGCCCTGGGTGGCAAAACGATACGGGCCCGCACTGCGGGCCCGTATGCGTTTGCGCCAGAAGAACGGTGTGGCCTCGCTCAGAACGGGCCGTTGATGGCGTCGGGCGTGTCCCAGAACGCCGCCCAGGCCTGTTCGTCGCGAACGTAGTACACCGTGTTGCCGTGAATGAATGCCCGGCTGCGGCTGCTGTACCAGGGTCCGCTGCCATCGTCCGGCGGCACGATTGCGCCCGCAGCCCGCAACGACGCCAGGTTCGGCGTCGCCTTGTCATGAACCTCGAACAGGAACAGTCCCGAGCGTTCCAGGGTATTCGAGCCGTCGTTCGCGTAGATATTCGCGGGTATCGTGAAGCGGTCGGGCCCGTTTACGCTCGCGAGATAGGGCAACGCGTGACGGCTCCAGTTGGCTTCGCTGTGCGAACCGGGGCCGCCCAGCGTAACGGAGCCGCGCGACAGCGGCTGTGACAGCACCGATACGTCGAACAGTTCCAGTTTCACGCCGCCTTCGCCGCCGGTGCCGAGCCCGAGCAGCAGGCCGTCGTTGACCGGGTGCAGGAAGTCGGAAAAACCGGTGACCTCGAGTTCGCCGGCAATGAACGGGTCGGTGGGGTCGGAAAGGTCCAGCACGTACAGCGGGTCGATCTGCTGAAACGTTACCGCAAACGCCCGATCGCCGAGGAATCGCACGCCGTACAGTGCCTCGTCGGGCTTGCCGATTTCGTCCGGCCGCGCCTCGTTCGGCAGCAGCCCGATTACCTCGAGATCCGGCGACGCGGGTGCCTCACGCAGGACATACAAATAGTGGTCGACGAAATCCGCATTACCCCAGTCGAACTCTGATGCCAGCACGCGCAGGTCGCCATCGTGCTCGCTCATGCGGAAGTCGGCCTGGCCGCCGCGCCAGACATGGCCGCGGATTTCCGCGGAGCCGCGGTAGGAAAGGCCGCTGCCGGCGAACGCGAACTTGTGAATGCGTGTCCGGCTGCGTGTCACCGCGCTGTCGAAGCGCGGGTCGGGGAAGTACAGCGCGCGCTCGGAGACGTACGCACCATAGGCTTCCTCGTTGTAGCAGGTCGTCGTAAAGGCGTCAGGATCGCTGATCGGTACCGCCGTGACGCTGGTAATCACCGGATAGCCTGCCGTACCGTCTTCATTGGGTATGTAGCATCGCTCCGGCGCGACGAGGTTGCGCGTGACGCCGTTGATAGTGATTTTCGGCAGCAGTTCGTCGAGCGACACGCCGGCCAGGAGCGCCTCGTTGTCCGCCTTTTCCGCAGCCGAGGTGACCGCGTAGTGCAGGCCCTCGATCCAGGGTGCGTAGCGGCTGACGATGTACACGATATCGCCGACGCGCCGGCTCTCGACGAAAATGCCGTCGATCTTCGCATCCACGAGGAGTTGGGGCGCCGCCGCATCGGCCACGTCGTAAACGCGGTAGCCGAGCTGTTCGGGCGCCCAGATGGCGACGTTCGCCCAGGTATCGCCGTAGCTCCCGTAAATCGAGCGGGCGGTCAGCGCAAACATCGTGTCCCCGGTAACGTACATGCCCTGTACCGATACGTCGTCCTCGAGCGGGATCGTTGCGGTCGCGGTAGCGGTCGCGTTGTCCGCATCGGTCGACAGGATGCGAATCGAGCGCTGCGGCGGGTTGTTGCTATTGACCGCGCCATCCTGCGATGCACCGGCGAAGATAAAACAGCAGTGGAGGTAGCGTCGCGGCGCGATGTAGAGATGCGTACCGTCGTAGCGCACCGCATCGAATTCATCGACGTTCGCTTCCTGCGTGTAGGTGCCGGTGTAGTTCGCGTCCGCGGCTGCGTTCAGCGCAACCACTTCCGCGCTGGTGCGGACGATCGAAAAACCGGACTTGATCGAGGTCTCGAGATCGGCCGGGTCGGAAACCGGCTTCAGCATGCCGGCCTGCGGGGGAGGAGGAGGCGGCGGCGGTGATGTCAGCTTGCCCCCGCCACCACAACCCGCCAGGCCAGCTGCCAACGCACCTGCCGCGATCCATTGCCAGATTCGTGTCATTGCCGTGCCCTCCGGATTTGCCGAAGCTCGGACACTACGGCGCAAAAGACCATCTGTCTGTGCAAAAAGTTCGTCGCTAGTGTCGAATTTTGTAAGCGCCGCGCTTTACATTTTTCGACAAATTCCATACATGTTCATGACCGGTCCAAGCCTTTGATTCCGGCAGACTATTTGTCGGGAAATCGCGCGCGAAATATGGGAGCCGGACGACGATGGGACGACAAAGCTGGACATTCGTGGCGCTCCTGCTGGTTGCGGCTGCCGCAGCCGGGCAGGAGCAGGCGGGGGCGCCCGGCCCGGAGCCGGCAGCCGCGTCGCGCTGGCAGCTCGGCATCGCGCTGGGCTACGGCCAGCGCACGAACCCGCTGCAGTTTTCCGACGACATCCCGGTCGTGGTGGACATCGACGTCGCCTGGTTCGGCGACCGGTTTTTCTTCGACAACGGTGATCTCGGCTACACGTTTGCCGACAACGCCTTATTGACCGCGAGTATCGTCGGCCGCCTGAACAGCGACCGGGTCTTTTTCAGTCGCACGAATACGCGGTTCGTCACGGTCGGCCTCGCCGGCGAACCGCTCGATGCGGCGGTGCGAGTCGTCATCCCGGATCGCGACTAGGCGGCCGAACTCGGCATCGAGATTCTCGCCGACGGCGGCTGGGGAGGACTGCAG
>CALKYK010000101.1 GCA_938003715.1 uncultured Gammaproteobacteria bacterium | reverse complement strand
CCGAAGACGACTGGGCCGGTGTCGATCCCCTGCTGCGCCGAATCTACGCGGCACGCGGCGTACGCGCTGCCGATGAACTCGACACCTCGCTCAAAGGCCTCGCACCGGTCGGCAGCCTGGCGGGCGTCGACAAAGCGGTGGACCTGCTGCTGGCGCACCGCGGTGCCCGCATCATCGTCGTCGGGGACTTCGACGCCGACGGCGCCACCAGCACGGCGCTGGTCATGCGCTGCCTCAAGGCGTTCGGCATCGCCGACGTGCACTACCTGGTGCCGAACCGCTTCCGCTTCGGCTACGGACTCACGCCCGACATCGTGCGCGTCGCTGCGGAGTCGAATCCGGACCTGTTGGTAACGGTCGACAACGGCGTGTCCAGCATCGACGGCACCGAGGAGGCGCACCGTCTCGGACTCAAGGTGCTGATCACCGATCACCATTTGCCGGGCCCGTCGCTGCCGCGCGCCGACGCGATGGTCAATCCGAATCTCGAGGCCGGCGCGTTCGCCAGCCCGAATCTTGCCGGCGTCGGCGTCGCGTTCTACCTGATGGCCGCACTGGGCCGACGCCTCGAGCAGGATGGGCGGGCAGGAGCCAGCCGTGTGCCGGCACGGTATCTGGACCTGGTCGCGCTCGGCACGGTCGCCGACGTCGTGCGCCTCGATCGCAACAATCGCATCCTGGTGCAACAGGGCCTCGAACGCATCCGCGCCGGGCGCTCTGTCGCAGGCATCCGGGCGCTTTTCGAAACGGCGGGTCGCGATCCGGCGCGCGCAGTCGCCGGCGACCTGGGCTTCGTCGTCGGCCCGCGGCTGAATGCCGCCGGGCGGCTCGAAGACATGTCGATCGGTATCGAATGCCTGCTCTGCGATGATCCCGGTACCGCGGCGCGTCTCGCCGCCACGCTCGACGGCATCAATCACGAGCGGCGGCAAATCGAGGCGGACATGCGAGCGCAGGCGTTTCGCTACGTCGATGCCATCGACGAGGCGTCGCTGCCGGCGTGCGTCTGCCTGCACGAGCCCGACTGGCACCAGGGCGTGGTCGGCCTGATCGCGGCCCGCGTCCGCGAGCGCTGTCACCGGCCGGTCATCGCGTTTGCCCGTGACGAAGACGGGACTCTGAAAGGCTCGGCCCGCTCGATCAGCGGCGTGCACATCCGCGACCTGTTGCACGCGGTTTCCACGGCATCGCCGGGCCTGGTCAGGAAGTTCGGCGGCCACGCGATGGCTGCCGGTTTGAATCTCGATCCCGATGCGCTGCCGGCATTTCGCGAACTGGCGGCGAAAAAACTCGTCGAGCTGTACCCGGACGCCGACTTTTCCGGAGCGATTCTGACCGACGGCAGCCTGCCGGGGTCGGCACTGAAGCTCGAATTCGCGCGCGCATTGCGCGAGGCCGGGCCGTGGGGTGCCGGTTTCCCGGAACCGGTATGGACCGGCGATTTCGAAATCGAGGACAGCCGTGTGGTCGGGGAGAATCACCTGAAGCTCAGGGTCCGACCGCTGGACGGCGCTGCGAGCGTCGATGCGATCGCGTTCAACCAGGCCGGGCCCGCCTGGCGCGGCGTCGTCCGCCTGACCTATCGTCTCGATGTCAACGAATACCGCGGCTTCGAAAGCGCCCAGCTCGTCGTCGTGCAGATCGTCAACATCCGCAAGTCGGCGTGATACCATCCCGCGACTTTTGCCACCCGAACCCGTATCGCGACATGGAAACCAGCCACATCCGGCAAAACATCGAAGATCTCGTCGAACGCACGCAGGCGTTAAGGGGGTATCTTTGACTACGAGGGCAAGGCTGAACGCCTGACTGAAGTCCGTCGCGAACTCGAGCAGCCCGACGTCTGGAACGACCCCGAGCGGGCCCAGTCGCTCGGACGCGAACGGGCCGGGCTCGAGCAGGTCGTCGAGACGCTGGACACGCTCAGCTCGGGACTTTCCGATGCCGGTGAACTCCTCGAGCTCGCGGCGGAGGAAAAAGACGAGGCCACCGTTCGCGAGGTAGAGCGCGACCTCGAAAAGCACGAACGCGAGCTTGCCGCGCTGGAGTTCCGGCGCATGTTCTCGGGTGAACTCGACGCCAACAACGCCTTCGTCGACATCCAGTCCGGCGCTGGCGGCACCGAGGCCCAGGACTGGGCGGAGATGCTACTGCGCATGTACCTGCGCTGGGCCGAGTCGCACGACTTCGAAACCGAGATCATCGAGGCGTCGGCCGGCGAAGTCGCGGGCCTGAAAAGCGCCACCGTCCGCGTGGAGGGCGAGTACGCCTACGGCTGGCTGCGCACCGAGACCGGCGTGCACCGGCTGGTGCGCAAGTCGCCATTCGCTTCCAGCAGCCGGCGCCACACGTCGCTCGCGTCCGTGTTCGTCTCGCCGGACGTCGACGACGACATCGACATCGAGGTCGACCCGTCCGATCTGCGCATCGACGTCTATCGTGCCAGCGGCGCGGGCGGCCAGCACGTCAACCGTACCGAATCGGCCGTGCGCATCACGCACCTGCCGACCAACATCGTCGTGCAATGCCAGAACGATCGCTCGCAGCACAAGAACAAGGCGACCGCGATGAAGCAGCTGAAGGCGCGCCTGTACGAGCTCGAACTGCAGGAGCGGCGCGCGAAAGCGGCGGAGCTCGAAGACAGCAAGGCGGATGTCGGCTGGGGCAGCCAGATCCGTTCCTACGTGCTCGACCAGAGCCGGATCAAGGATTTGCGCACCGGTGTCGAAACCGGTAACACTCAGGCGGTGCTCGACGGCGAACTGGATCGTTTCATCGAGGCGAGCCTGAAGCAGGGACTGTAAGTGAACGACGGGACGCGAAAGAAAGACGAAAACGCGCTGATCGCGGAGCGCCGTGCCAAGCTCGACAGGCTGCGCGAATCAGGCAATCCGTTTCCGAACGATTTTCGTCGCAACGCGCTGGCCGAGGAACTGCAGCAGACCTACGGAGCCCTCGACGGCGAGCGACTGGTCGAGGAGTCGATCGCGGTGCGCGTCGCCGGACGCAT
>CALKYK010000100.1 GCA_938003715.1 uncultured Gammaproteobacteria bacterium | reverse complement strand
ATCCCGTCTGGAAAGGCCGCTGACCCCCAGCGTGGCGCCGCATTGAAGGACGCGCTGAAAAGGCTGTTCGATCCGCAGACGATCGCGTTTATCGGCGGCGACAGCGCGGCCGAAGCGATCCGGCGCTGCAAGGCGATCGGCTACCGCGGTGACATTCACGCGGTGAACCCGAAACGCGAGGAGCTCGGCGGCGTGCGCTGCCTGAAATCGATCGCGGACCTGACCGACGCGCCTGATGCGGCCTTCATCGCCGCGCCGCCGGAGGCGACAATCGGCATCGTGCGCGATCTGCGCGACCGCGGCGCGGGCGGCGCGGTCTGCTACGCGGCGGGCTTCGCCGAACTCGGCGAGGCCGGGAAGGCACTGCAGCAGGAGCTGCGCGATGCGGCGCGCGGCATGGCCGTCGTCGGGCCTAACTGCCACGGCTTCCTGAATTTTCTCGACGGCGTCGCGCTGTGGCCGGACCTGCACGGCGGCGCGCGCGTGGACAGGGGCGTGGCGCTGGTTTCGCAAAGCGGCAATGTCGGCATCAACCTGAGCATGCAGCAGCGCGGCTTCGACTTCGGCTACGTCGTGACGGTCGGCAACAAGAGCTGCCTCGAGATACACGACTACATCGACTTCTTTCTCGACGACCCGCGCGTGACGGCGATCGGCCTCTACATCGAAGCGCTGAACGACATCGACCGCTTCACCGCATCGGCGATCGCCGCGCTGGATGCCGGCGTTCCGATCGTCGCGATGAAGACCGGCCGTTCGGAACAGGGCAAGCAGATCAACCTGAGCCACACGGCGTCGCTGTCCGGCGAGGACCGGCTGTACGACGCGCTGTTCCGTCGCTACGGGGTCGCGCGCTGCGACACGATCCCGCAGTTTCTCGAGACGCTGAAATTCGTCTCGACGGTCGGCGCGCTGCCCGAGGCGACGCTCGGCTCGATGAGCTGCTCCGGCGGCGAGGCATCGATGATCGCCGACTGCGCAGATGCGGTCGGGCTTGCGCTGCCGCCGTTGTCCGACGCGACCAAAGCGAAACTTGCCGACGTCCTGGGTCCGAAGGTACCGCTGTCGAACCCGCTCGACTATCACACCTATGCCTGGGGCCATTACGACAAGCTCTACGCATGCTTTTCTGCAATGCTCGAGAACGGCAACGCCTGCACGATACTCGTGCTCGACTATGCCGCCGATGCCGCCGGCACGGAGAACTGGCAGGTCGCCGAGCGGGCATTGACCGACGCGATCGCTGCGAGCGGCGAGCGCGCGGTGATCGTATCGACATTGCCGGAAACGATGCCGGCGGAGGTGCGCGCCCGGCTCAGGCACGCAGGCATCGCCGCGATGCAGGGGCTGGAAGACAGTATTCACGCGATCGGCGCCGCGGCTGTCATCGGTGCTGCGCGCAAGCGACGCGATGCGCTCGTGCCGCTGCCCGCCGTCGCAGCCGCTGACCGGGAAACCGTCGTGCTCGACGAATGGCAGGGCAAGGAGGCGCTGAAGCAGGCCGGCGTGCCGGTTCCGCGCGGTGCGCTGTGCGCGCCGCGCGGCGCTTCGGTTGCCGTGCTGCGGCAGGCGCCCCAGCAACTGCGCGCAGAGGCCACGCGGCTGGCTCAACAGGCGACGGTCGATCGCAAGGCGCCCGATGAAGCTCGACAACGAGACATGCAGCGGATTCGTGAGAAGACTCAACT
>CALKYK010000099.1 GCA_938003715.1 uncultured Gammaproteobacteria bacterium | reverse complement strand
CATGTTGGCGGCCTCCTGCGCGCGCCGCGCAGTGTACTCAAGTGCCCCGGTCGATTCAATGATGTCGTGGATGTCGTCCATGCGCTCGAGGCCGCCCGCCTCGATCGCGTCGCGAAGTACCTGTCGCTCGGCCGGCGAGCACTTTTCCATTGCATAGATCAGCGGCAAGGTCGGTTTGCCCTCGGCGAGGTCGTCGCCGAGATTCTTGCCGAGCTCTTCCGGTGAGGCGTCATAATCCAATGCATCGTCGATCAGCTGGAATGCGGTGCCGAGGTTCTGTCCGTAGCAGATCATCGCCGCTTCGTCGTTCGGATCCCGTTCTGCGAGTACCGCCGCGATCTGTGCGCCCGCCTCGAACAGCCGTGCCGTCTTGCGATAAATCACCTTCCGATACTCGGCTTCGGTCACGTCCGGGTCGTGCACGTTCATCAGCTGCATGACCTCGCCGGCCGCGATCGTGTTGGTCGCATCGGCGAGAATCTTCATGACCCGCATCCGCCCGATCTCGACCATCAGCTGGAACGCACGCGAATAAAGGAAGTCGCCGACGAGCACGCTGGCCTGGTTGCCGAACACGTTGTTCGCCGTGTCGCGGCCGCGCCGGCGGTCGGACGAATCGACGACGTCGTCGTGCAGCAGCGTCGCGGTGTGGATGAACTCTATGAGCGCCGCCGCATAGACTTGCCGGTCACCGCGATAGCCGAGCGCGCGGGCCGCCAGCAGCACGACGAGCGGGCGCAGCCGCTTGCCGCCGCTGGTGACAATGTACTCGGCCACTTGCGACACCAGCATGACGTCGCTTTCGAGGCTCCTGCGGATCAGTGCGTCCACGGCCTGCATGTCGTCGCGTGCGAGCGCCTTGACGTCGTCGAACTGCAGGCCCTGCGGTGTCTGTTCGGCCGGTTGCATAAGGCCTGCGATAATGCCTGAATTGCCCTACCTTGGCGATAAGACCGGCGCCAGGCGGTCGGGATTACCGCGTTTGCAAGCTATTGAAATCCAGTCAGATTTATCGACCGACCCCGTTGACCCGGACCCGGTGAATCTATAAAATTCCCGCTCTTTTGTGGCAGCAGGCCCCGGCGGAATCCAGTGCCGGCCGGCCTAACACCAAGAAAATACTTATTTCTCAGCGGGTTGCGCGAGACGCGGCGCGCGTTTTGGAGCAGGTTACGATGTACGCGGTATTCCGCGCCGGCGGCAAACAGTATCGGGCGAGCGAAGGCGAGGTCCTGAAGCTCGAAAAGATCGACGCGGACGAGGGCGCACAGGTGCAGTTCGACGAGGTGCTTCTCGTCGGTGAGGGCAGCGATATCAAGGTCGGCAGTCCCCTGCTCGAGGGCTTGAGCGTCAGCGCCAAAGTGCTGAAGCAGGGCAAGTCGAAGAAGGTCAGCGTCGTCAAGTTCCGGCGCCGGCAAAACTACCTGCGCCAGCATACGCACCGCCAGCATTTCACCGAGGTGGAGATCACCGGCATCGGCAAGGGCAAGGCAGCCGCCGGCGACAAGCCTGCGGCGAAGAAGGCCGCCAAGAAAAAACCGGCCGCCAAGAAGCCCGCCACGAAAAAGAAGGCGGCGACAAAAAAGGCTTCTGCCAAGAAAACGTCGGCCAAGAAGGCAACGGCCAAGAAACCGGCCAAAAAGAAAGCTGCTAAAACTGAAGAGCCCCAAGGAGAATCCTGATGCCTC
>CALKYK010000098.1 GCA_938003715.1 uncultured Gammaproteobacteria bacterium | reverse complement strand
GCCAACGACGACATCGTCACGCAGGTCGTGGCGGTGCAGAACGTCGGCGCCGCGCAGCTCGTGCCGATTCTAAGGCCGCTGATACCGCAATACGGGCACCTTGCAGCGCACCCGGGTTCGAACATGCTGATCATTTCCGACCGCGCCTCGAACGTCGATCGCATGCTGCGCATCATTCGCCGCATCGACCAGTCGAACGACGAAGACATCGAGGTCATTCGCCTCGAGCATGCGTCGGCCGCCGAGATCGTGCGTGTGCTGACGGCCCTGACCCAGACGCCGCGCACCGACGGCGTGCCGGTCACGACCTCCCTCGTTTCGGACGCACGCACGAACAGTGTGCTGATCGGCGGCGATCGCAGCGAGCGGCTGCGGCTGCGAGCGCTGATAGCACATCTCGATACCCCGCTCGAAGACGGCGGCGACACCCAGGTTCGTTACCTGCGCTACGCCGACGCCGAGGAACTGTCGCAGAAGCTGCAGCAGCACTTCACCCAGCAGGCGAGCGGCGAAGGCGCGGCGCTGAGCGCCAACGCCAATGCGCAGGTCAGCGTCTGGGCCGACACGCAGACGAACGCAATCGTCGTCAACGCGCCGCCGAAAATGATGCGCTCGCTGATGAGGATCGTCGACAGGCTGGACATCCGCCGGGCGCAGGTGCTGGTCGAAGCGATCATCGTCGAAGTCATCGCGGACAAGACCTCCGAACTCGGCGTGACCTGGGCAGTTGACGGCAGCCAGGACGACAACGCGATTGCGATTACCGATTTTTCCGGCGTCGGTACGTCGATCGTCGACCTCGGCACGGCGGTCGGCGCGGGCAGCGACGGCGCGGTCAATCCCGCCGGCCTGTTCGGCGAAGGCATCACGCTCGGGGTCGGGCGTATCAGCGACAGCAGCACGAGCTTCGCCGCGATTCTCTCCGCGCTGCAGGGCGACGCCGACACGAACATCATCTCGACGCCGACGATCGTCACGACTGACAACGAGGAAGCGAGCCTCAACGTCGGCCAGGAGGTACCGTTCGTCACCGGCTCGTTTACGAATACCGGTACCGGCACGCCGGGCGGCGTCAACCCGTTCCAGACCATCCAGCGCGAATCGGTCGGCGTCAAGCTGACGATCACGCCGCAGATCAATGAAGGCGATTCGCTGCTGCTGAAGATCTCGCAGGAGATTTCCAGCATCGCGTCGTCCGCCGCGGGCGCGGTCGACCTGATCACGAACGAGCGCACGATTGAAACCACCGTGATCGTCGAGGACGGCGGCATCCTCGTGCTCGGCGGACTGCTGGAGGACACGCTGCGCGAAAGCGACCACCGGGTCCCGCTGCTCGGTCGCATTCCGGTGCTCGGCAACCTGTTTCGCAGCCGCAAGACCGACCTCGTCAAGACCAACCTGATGGTATTCATCCGGCCGAAGATCCTGCGTGATTCGTCACAGACCGCGTTCGAAACGAACCAGAAATACAACCTGATCCGCAACGCCCAGCAGGGCGGCCGCATCGAGCTGATGCCGGGGCGCGAGCGGCCGGTGATCCCGCCGCTCGAGTCCTACGAAGATCGCGATCCCGGCACGCCGGATTCGAACCGCTAGCGGCGCTCGACGGGACGCGCATGGAACACACCGAGGAAATCGTGCTCGAGGCGCCCGACGACGTGCCCGAAGTCGCCATCCCGGTCGGCGACGGCGACGCGCGCGCACTGCCCTTTTCCTTTGCCAAGCGTCACGGCGTCCTGATCCGTGAATTCGATGCCGGCGTCGCGCACGCCGTGTACCGCAGCGGCGCATCGCCGCTGTCGCTCGCCGAAGCGCGTCGCTTCGCCGGCGTGCCGCTGAAACTGACCCGCGTCACGGCCGAGGCCTTCGACGCGATGCTGCAGCAGACCTATGAACAGGGCAGCCACAAGGCCATGCAGATGGTCGGCGACCTCGATGAACACACCGACCTGCTGCAGGTCGCGCAGGAGCTGCCGGAACCGTCCGACCTGTTGGAAAGCGACGACGACGCACCGATCATTCGTTTCATCAACGCGGTGCTGACGGAGGCGGTCAAGGAAAACGCCTCGGACGTGCACATCGAACCGTACGAGAACCGGCTCGGCGTACGCTTCCGGATCGACGGCGTGCTGCAGGAAGTATTACAGACGCGACGGGCGCTGGCACCGCTGGTCGTATCGCGCATCAAGGTCATGTCGAAACTCGACATCGCCGAGAAACGCCTGCCGCAGGACGGACGCATATCGCTGAAGATCGCCGGCCGCGCGGTGGACGTGCGCGTATCGACGATGCCCTCCGGGCATGGTGAACGTGTGGTACTGCGCCTGCTCGACAAACAGGCCGGACGACTGGACCTGAATTCGCTCGGGATGGACCAGGACTCGCAGACCCTGATGGACGACCTGATCCACAAGCCGCACGGCATCATCCTGGTGACGGGGCCGACGGGTTCCGGCAAGACCACGACGCTGTATGCCGCGCTCGAACGCATCAACGACAACAGCCGCAACATCATGACCGTCGAAGACCCGATCGAGTACTTCATCGACGGCATCGGCCAGACCCAGGTCAACACCAAAGTCGAAATGACGTTCGCTCGCGGCTTGCGTGCCATCCTGCGTCAGGATCCCGATGTGGTCATGGTCGGCGAGATCCGTGATCTGGAAACCGCGGAGATAGCGGTGCAGGCGAGCCTGACGGGGCACCTGGTGCTGTCGACGCTGCACACGAATACCGCGGTCGGCGCCGTCACGCGGCTACGGGACATGGGGGTCGAACCGTTCCTGCTGTCGTCGAGCCTCATCGGCGTCCTGGCACAGCGTTTGGTGCGCGTGCTCGACCAGGACACGCGCGTGCCGTACGAAGCGCGCGAGTACGAGTGCCGCACACTGAACGTCGATCCCGCTTCGCCGCCGACGCTGTACCGCCCCGGTACCGGCAACGGAAACGGTTACCGTGGCCGCACCGGTATCTACGAACTCATCGCCATCGACGATTCGATGCGCACGATGATTCACGACGGCGTTAGCGAACAGAAACTGGAACGCTACGCACGTACGCTGACACCGAGCATTCGCGACGACGGCATGCACAAGGTGCTCGCCGGGGTCACGACGCTCGAAGAAGTGTTGCGCGTCACGCGGGCGGACTGAGCCTGACGTGATCGCCTGTCTCCAAACCGGTATCGACACCGACCCGCGAGGCTGACCGATGGGCGCGTTCGAATTCGTCGCGATTGACAAGACCGGCAAGGAATCGAAAGGGCTGCTCGAAGGCGACACGCCGCGCCATGTGCGGCAAATGCTGCGCGAACGTCAGCTCCTGCCGGTAAGTGTTACCGAAATCGCGCAGAAGGAATCGAAGCGGCAGTCGGCATTCTCCTTCCGCCGCGGACTCTCAGCCGGCGAACTCGCACTGATCACGCGTCAGCTCGCCACGCTGTCGCAGTCCGGATTGCCGCTCGAGGAAGCGCTGCTCGCCGTCAGCCAGCAAAACGAAAATCCGCGCGCACAGAGCATCCTGCTCGGCGTCCGCTCACGGGTGATGGAGGGTCACGCACTCGCCGACGGACTCGCGGATTTCCCGCAGGCGTTCCCGGAGCTGTACAGGGCCACGGTCGCAGCGGGCGAACAGTCGGGCCACCTCGACGCCGTGCTGGAGCGCCTCGCCGAGTTCACGGAGTCGCGCCAGGTCCTGCAGCAGCAGGTGCGCAATGCATTGATCTACCCGATCGCGCTGGTCGTCACCGCGATCGGGATCATCAGTTTCATGCTCGCCTACGTGGTGCCCAAGGTCGTCTACATTTTCGAGAACTACGACCAGCAGCTGCCGCTCCTGACCCGCATCATGATCGCGTCCAGCGACTTCATCCGTGGCTACTGGCTGGTGCTGATCGTGGCCATCGCGGCCCTGTATTTCGGCATCCGTCACCTGCTGCGTCAGGAGGGTCCGAGGCGGCGTTATCACGGTCTCCTGCTGCGCCTGCCGGTGGTCGGCAGCCTGACGCGAGGCATCAACACCGCGCGCTTTACCCAAACGCTGTCCATCCTCGCGGGCAGCGGCGTGCCCATCCTCGAATCGCTGCGCATCGCCGCGCAGGTCGTCGTCAACATACCAATGCGCGAGGCCGTCGAGGAGGCCTCGCTGCGGATTCGCGAGGGCGGCATGATCAGTCGCTCGCTGGCATCGAGCAAATTGTTTCCGCCGATGACGACACACCTGATCGCGAGCGGCGAGGCGAGCGGCAGGCTCGAGGAGATGCTGTCGCGCGCCGCGATCAACCAGGAACGCGAAGTCGACGGCCTGATTGCAACGCTGCTCGGCATCATGCAGCCGTTGCTCGTCATCGTCATGGCAATCATCGTCCTCTTGATCGTGCTCGCGATCCTTTTGCCGATATTCGAAATCAACAACCTGATCGCCTGATTCACAAGCCGCTTACCGGTCTGAAAATGTGTCGATTGCCCGCTTGCGGTGGGTATCCATTAGCGGTATACAGGCAAAAACCCGCTGAATTCCTGTTATGTAGCGGCCGACCACGTGCTCTGATCATGGCTTGGGGTAGTGATGATGATGATTGAGATCGGTGGCGCCAGGGACGACGAAGACGACTTCGACGACGTCGATGACGAACTCGATGATGCTGGCGACGATACCATCGTAATGTCGGACGACGATGACGACGACGATACCGACAATGTCGGCGACGTGTCGGTCGAGATCAACGTCGAGGAACTGATCGCCGACATCGAGGGCTACGACGACGCCAGCGCGGCGCGAAAAAAGGAGATACGACGCCGCCTCGAAGAACTGGCCTAGCAACGCTCACTCGAGGATACCTACGCCGTCGATTTCGACGACGACGACTGACGCCCCCGTCGCCCCTGCCGTCAGCGGAAGTCCCGCGACCTGACGGAGAGTTCTCCCAGCCATTCGCTGTGATCGATCAGCCGCTTGGCGATCACGTGGATCACCTTCCCTTCACGCTGCAGCTCGCCGTCCACGCCGAGTAACTGCGCATTCAGCAGTACGTCGCGCTGCGCGTCGGCGATCGTCTTCCACACGATCAGGTTGCTGCAACCGGTCTCGTCTTCGAGCGTGACGAACGTGACGCCCGAGGCCGTGCCCGGCCGCTGCTTCGTGA
>CALKYK010000097.1 GCA_938003715.1 uncultured Gammaproteobacteria bacterium | reverse complement strand
GGCCGGTTCTGGCCGCGGCGGTGACAAGCTCGGTCTGCATGCAGAGGTATGCGGGTATCTGCAGGATGTCGACAACTTCGGCGGCGGGCGCCGCGTGCTCCGGGTAGTGAATGTCCGTCAGCACCGGCAGTCCGGTCTGGTCCTTCACCTTTTGCAGGATGCGCAGCCCTTCGTCCAGGCCCGGTCCCTGGAAGTAATCGAGCGAGGAGCGGTTGTCCTTGGTGAAAGAGGACTTGAAGATCAGCGGCAAAGACAGCGACTCCGCGATGCCCTTCAAGCGCTCCGCCGTTCGCAGCATCAGGTCTTCGGCTTCGATGACGCAGGGCCCGGAAATCAGGAACATCCTGTCGGAGCCGCAGTCGATGCCGGCGACGTCTACATGCTTGACTGGTTTCATTGACCGCTTCCCGATCGTCTGCCTGACGCCGGAGGCGAATCGTGCTTCAGGCCGTCAGGACGGCCTCGTGTGCGGCAGGCAGAAGACTTAGCAACAGTGAGTAGTTCTTTTCGGTCGCACCGCGATTCCCGAGAATGACGTTGCGAGCGCTGACGCCCATTTTCGCAGAGTGGTCGGGATTGTCCAGAAGCATCTCCATGGCCTCTGCCAGGGAATTCGTGTCCCGCACCAGCACGCCGGCCCCGTTGTCGAGCAGATCGGACACGGTTTCGGCGAAGCTGAAGTTGTAAGGGCCGAACAGCGGCACGACGCCGAGGATCGCCGGTTCCATCAGGTTGTGCCCGCCCTTGTTGCTGCCGCGGTAAGTCAGGCTGCCGCCGACGTACGCCAGGTCCGCCATCGCGTAGTAGCGCTTGAGATCGCCGATCGTATCCAGCAACAGCACGTCGTTCGCGTCATCGAGTTTCGCATTCGCATGCACGGACTTCTGTACGCCCCGCAATCCGTGCCGTGCGAGGACGCTTTGCGCCTCGGCCGCGTCGGCGACGTAGCGCGGCGCGATGACGAGCCGCAGGTCGTGTCCCGCGTCGACGAGCCTGCGATGGACCAGGGCCACTGCCTCGTCCTCGCCGTCGTGGAGACTGCCACCGATCCAGACCTTCTGCCCCGCCTCGATCCCGTGCCGGGCACGCAGCTCCTCGCGCAGCGCGCTACCGTCCCCGGCGTCGCTCAGGTCATACTTCATGTTGCCTGTTACACGAATTCGCTGGCGATCAATGCCCAGACGCGCAAATCGTTCGGCGTGCGCTTCGGTCTGAACCGCGAACAGCGATACCTTGCGCAGCGCCCACGGCACCAGTCGCGTCCGCTGATGCAGTCGACAGGATTTCTCCGACATTTTGCCGTTGATCACCGCCACCGGAATATCGCAGCTGTGCGCGGTCGCGATGAAATTCGGCCAGAACTCCGATTCGACCAACACGACCATGAGCGGCCGCAGCCGGCTGAAAAGGTAGCGCGAGATCGGCGAGAACTCGGCGGGAAAATAGATCACGTGATGCTGCGGAAAGATTTTTTTCGCCTGCACGAATCCCGAGTAAGCGAAGGCGGAGATTACGATGTCGAAATCATCACGCTGGTTTTCCAGTTGTGCGACGAGCGGCCGCAGCAGGTCGATTTCACCGGCAGACGAGCCGTGCAGCCAGATGCTGCCGCTGCCGGCAATCGTAATTCGCGGCGGCCGGAACCGGCGCAGCATGCCGGCGCGGAACCCGGGCCGCACCAGCGCCATCGCGAGCCACCAGGGCGATGCGACGATCAGGGCGACGAAATAGGCGAGATCGAGTATCAGCACGGTTCAGGGTTCGGCAATGGCCGACCTCACATTGGACGGCGGCAGCGCTACAAATCGACCGACTTTCGCTATTATTCCGCTTTGTTGCCGTCAAGCTCAAACTGCGCCCTGCAGTCCGGGCTGGAAAGACACTATCCGTGACCGATAGACCAATTAAAACCCGCGCGTACCGCCTTGGCTGACTTCTTCGTCGTGATTCCCGCGCGCTATGCCTCCGTGCGGCTGCCGGGCAAGCCGCTGCGCCTCATCGCCGGGCGCCCGATGATCGAGCATGTCTATCGCATCGCCCTGGACAGCGCGGCCGAAGAGGTGTGGATCGCGACCGACGACAAGCGCATCGAGGCGGCGGCACAGGAATTCGGCGCGCGCGTCTGCATGACCCGCGATGACCATCTCTCGGGTACCGAGCGCCTGGCCGAGGTGTGCGACACGCTCGGCTGGCCGGACCACCGGGTGATCGTCAACCTGCAGGGGGACGAGCCGCTGATGCCGCCGGCGCTGATCGACGAATGCGCCGCCCTGCTCGACGACGCCGACGTCGACGTGGGCACACTGGCCAGCCCGCTCGCGACACCTGCCGAACTCGACAATGCAAACGTTGCGAAGGTCGTGACGGATCGCGAAAAAAATGCGCTGTACTTCAGCCGCGCCGGCATTCCCTACCAGCGCGACGCCGGCGATCTGGACGACCTCGCCGCCGTCGCGCTTCGCCACCACGGCATCTACGCGTATCGGCCGGACGTCCTGCGACGCCTGATCGCGGCCGGGCCCTGCGAGCTCGAGCGCATCGAAAAGTTGGAGCAGCTGCGTGCGTTATGGCTGGGCATGACGCTGCGCGTAGGCACCGCGTCGGTTCGCCCCGGACAGGGCGTCGATACCGAAGACGACCTGGCCGCCGTCGAGGCGGCAATCAAGAAAACCGATCTGCACTGACCCGGGTCGGACTCAGTACGGCAGGTCTTTCTCCAGCACCACCCAGCGCCCGTCGACGACCTGCGACAGGTACAGGGAATCGGAGCCCTGGTGCTTGTCGGGCCCGAACGACAGCGTCGGGCCGCCGAACGGATCTTCGTAATTGCGGATCTTCTCCAGCTCGGCCAGCATTTTTTCGGTCGTCAGCTCCGGGCCCGCTGCTTCGATCGCGCGGATCATCAGGTCCGCGGTGACGTAGCCGATTTGCGATTGCACGTTCGGTTCGTCATTGAAGCGTGCCTTGTAGCGCGCGTACCATTCGCGCCGCCACCGGTTCTCTTCGCCGGGCGACTCGAAGTCGGCCATTACGATCGGCCCCGCCGAATACAGCCCGTCCATGCCGCCGTCCGCCGCTTCCGCAATAAGCGGGTTCATCACCACCATGTTGCCGGCGATGGGCACGTCCCAGCCCGCCTTGCGCGCCGTCGTGTAAAGAAGAATCGTGTCCTTGACGATGGTGCCGAGAAACAGGATTTCGCAGCCCGAGTTCTTGAGGCTGGTCACGGTGCCGACGAAGTCTGTCTCGGTGACCTTGTGCCGCCCCAGATACACCGATTCGAGCCCGAACTCCTCGACGGCGCGCTCGTAGCCGATCTCGACTTCGTGACCGTAGTCGGTGGCCTGCGTCTGCAGGCAGACCTTTTTGGCGCCGGTCGTTTCCGTCATGTAGCGGATGCCGCCGCGCATCTGGTCGCGGTAGCTGACGAAGTAGCTGAACTTGAGCGGATGCAGCGGTTCGTACATCGACACCGCCGCCGTGACCGGGAACAGGTTCGGCACGCCCATGCGCAGCTGGCGCGGCAGGATCGCGTTATTCGCCGGGGTGCCGATGTTGCCGAGCATCGCGAACACGCGGTCGCGGTTCAGCAGCTTGTTTGACGCCTTGACCGAGATCGGCACCTGGTACTGCCCGTCCTCGACGATCAGTTCGAGCTTGCGGCCGTGGATGCCGCCGGCTGCGTTCACTTCCTCGAAGCGCATG
>CALKYK010000096.1 GCA_938003715.1 uncultured Gammaproteobacteria bacterium | reverse complement strand
CGCTGCAGTGGAACGATGCCTACCAGGAGAACATGTTCTGCTACACGAACAACATTCCGCAGCGCGATGGCGGCACCCACCTGGCCGGATTCCGCAGCGCGCTGACCCGGACCCTGAACAGCTACATCGAAAAGGAGCTGTCGAGCCGCAAGGACAAGTTCACGCCGTCCGGCGACGATGCACGGGAGGGGCTGACCGCGGTTCTGTCGGTGAAGGTGCCGGATCCCAAGTTTTCGTCCCAAACCAAGGACAAATTAGTTTCGTCTGAAATCAAGGGCGTGGTCGAGTCGGCCATGGCAGCGCGGCTCGAAGAGTTCCTGCTGGAAAAGCCGCTCGAAGCCAAGGCGATCGTATCCAAGATCATCGAGGCGGCGCGGGCCCGCGAAGCGGCGCGCAAGGCGCGCGAGATGACCCGGCGCAAGGGCGCGCTGGACGTCGCCGGGCTGCCCGGCAAGCTGGCCGACTGCCAGGAAAAGGACCCGGCGCTGTCGGAGCTGTTCCTGGTCGAGGGCGACTCGGCGGGCGGTTCCGCGAAGCAGGGACGCGACCGGCGCACGCAGGCGATCCTGCCGCTCAAGGGCAAGATCCTGAACGTCGAGAAAGCGCGCTTCGACAAGATGCTCTCGTCGGCCGAAGTCGGCACGCTGATCACGGCGCTCGGCACCGGCATCGGGCGCGACGATTTCGACATTTCGAAACTGCGCTACCACCGCATCATCATCATGACCGACGCCGATGTCGACGGCTCGCACATTCGCACGCTGCTGCTCACGTTCTTTTATCGCCAGATGCCGGATCTGATCGAGCGCGGTCACGTGTACATCGCGCAGCCGCCGCTGTACAAGATCAAGAAAGGCAAGCAGGAGGTGTACGTGAAAGACGACGCCGAGCTGAATGCCTACCTGCTGAACGCGGCGCTCGACGGCGCGGCGCTGCACGTCAACGAAAAAGCGCCGCCGCTGTCCGGTTCGGCGCTGGAAGCGCTGGCCAAGGAATACATGACGGTCGAAAGCATCGTCGAGCGGCTGTCGAACCGCTACGAGGAACCCGTCCTGCGAACGCTGTCACGGGTCGAGCCCGTGACCGAAGCGACCGTCGACGACCTGGACAAGCTCGAGGCCTGGACAAAGAAGCTGTCGGCGGCGTTGCCGAAGACCGACGGCGAACGGCCCGGCAACGGCAACGGCGGAACCTACGTCGCCGAACTCGATCGCGGTGACGGCGAAGGCGAGGGCGTCCGCATCGCGATTCGCAAGATGCACCACGGCATTTCGCAGACGCGTTACATTCCGCGCGAATTCTTCGGCACCAACGAGTATCGGCACATCGTCGACCTCGCAAACAAGCTGAAAGAACTGCTGGGCGACGGCGCATTCGTCGAGCGCGGCGACAAGCGCCTCGCCATCGACAGTTTCGGCGACGCGGTCGAGTGGCTCATGAGCGAGGCGCGCAAAGGCCAGTCGATCCAGCGATACAAGGGCCTGGGCGAGATGAATCCCGAGCAGCTCTGGGACACGACCGTCAACCCGGAAACGCGACGCCTGATGCAGGTCAAGATCGAGGATGCCGTGAAAGCGGACGAAATCTTCACGACGCTGATGGGCGATCACGTCGAGCCGCGCCGCGAGTTCATCGAGAAGAACGCGCTCTCGGCCTCAAACCTCGACGTCTGAGCAGTCGAAAGCCTCCTACCTGAACTACGGGAACCCGCCCCAGCTTGCGACGTTTCTACTCCCGTCATTGCGAGGCCCGGAGGGCCGAAGCAATGACGCCAATCGAAGAGTCACCCGCCGGGGCGGGCTCCTACGGGGTCAGGTGAAAGTCGCCTGCAGGGACAGGCTCCTGCGATAAACAACCGGGCAGTTCGTCGAGTGTCCGCTGCAGCGTCTAGCTTGCTGCCTGGTCCGTCATGCGCTGGTCGCGATAGCCAATAGAGATTTCGCGCATCTTCGACTCGACCCAGTCCTGCACGAGCAGGTTCGTTTCTTTCGGCGGGCGCTCGCCCGGCTCGATCGGCGGGCCGATGCAAAAACGGATCAGCCCCGGCTCCTTTTTCAGTCCGCGGCGCGGCCAGAAATCGCCGGCGTTGTGCGCAACCGGCAGGATCAGGCACTGCGCCTCGCGTGCGAGCAGCGCGCCGCTGACGCCGTAGCGCCGCGTTTCGCCGAGCGGCATGCGCGTACCCTCGGGGAAAATCGTCACCCAGATGCCTTCGGCGAGGCGCGCCTTGCCCTGCTCGACGACCTGGTTGACGGCCAGGTGCCCGGCGCCCCGGTCGATCGCGATCGGTTTCATTGCCGCGAGACCCCAGCCGAAAAACGGAATCCACTTCAGTTCGTGCTTCAGCACCCAGGTCTGCGGCGGGAAGATAGCGAGCTGCGCGTAGGTTTCGAACACGGTCGTGTGCTTGATCATGATCACCGACGGCGTTTCAGGGATGTGCTCCGTGCCCTCGATCACGTAGTCGAGGCCGCACAGGATTCTGCCGGCCTCGAGCATCGACCTGCCCCAGGCGCGCGCAATGGCAAACCGCCATTCGAAGGGAAAAGGCCAGCACAGGAAGATCAGAAACGCGGCAATACAGACCGAAACGAAGAAATAGACCTGGAAAACGAGCGAGCGCAGCCAGACGATCACGACGAGGCTCCCGCGTTGCCGGTCGATTCGCCAAGCAGCGCATCCACCGCGGCGAAGAGATCCGCGTGGTGTTCGATCTCAACGCCGCGCTTTGCGAAGTGCTCGATCGCGGCAGACCCGTTACCGGTGGCGACGAGTATCGGTCGCGCATTGACCGCCATTGCGGCCTCGGCATCGCGTGTCGAGTCCCCGATTACCGGCACGTTGTCGAGCGGCACGCCATACTGACGCGCGAGAGACTTCAGCAGGCCGGGCGCCGGCTTGCGGCAGTCGCATTCGTCGTCGGGATGGTGCGGACAAAAGGCTATCTTGCCGAGCCGACCGCCGGCCGATTTCACCTGCTCGGCCATGCGCTCGTGAATCGCATTCAGGGTCGGCTTGTCGAGCAGCCCGCGACCGATGCCGGACTGGTTGGTTGCCACCGCGACCTCGTAACCGGCATTGCACAGCCGCGCAATTGCCTCGATGCTGCCGTCGATCGGCAGCCACTCGGCGGGCGACTTGATGAAATCCGGCGAATCGTGATTGATCACGCCGTCGCGATCGAGAATGACGAGCCGGCTCGACATCCGTCACTCCTGGGCCGGGGTCAGGCGCGATACGTCCGCCACGGCCCGGAAAAGCGCGCGAAGGACGGCGAGGCGCGCGAGCCGGTTCTGGGTCAGCGACACGTCCTCGGCCATGACCATGACGTCGTCCAACAACG
>CALKYK010000095.1 GCA_938003715.1 uncultured Gammaproteobacteria bacterium | reverse complement strand
GCCTGCATCCTCGATGGTCGCGTGAGCCGACATCGCGAGCAGCCGGTCCTTCAGTTCGCGCTCGAAGCCGTTCACGACCGACAGCACGACGATCAGCACCGCGACGGCGATGCCGATGCCCAGCATCGAGATCGCCGAGATCAGCGAGATGAAACCGTTCTTGCTGCGTGCGCGCACGTAACGGTTGCCGATCCAGAATTCGTAGCGGCCGGACACGGGTTCGCCTGCTACTCGTAGCGCAGCGCGATCGCGGGATCGACCCGCGCCGCGCGCCGGGCCGGGTACAGCGTCGCCAGCGCGGTCAGCACGAATGCGGCAAGACCGATGCTGATCACGTCGGCGCGTTCGAGTGACGACGGAATCGCGGACACGTAGTAGACGTCGCCCGGCATGATCTGGAAGCCGAGCGTCTGCTCGAGGAACGGCACGATTACCGGCACGTTCAGGCTCAATACGACGCCGAGTGCGACGCCGAGCAGTACGCCGATCCAGCCGATCACCGCACCCTGGATGAAAAACACCCGCACGACGTCGCCTGGGCCCATGCCGAGCGTGCGCAAAATGGCGATGTCGCTGGTCTTGTCGGTCACGACCATGACCAGGCTCGCGACGATGTTGAATGCGGCGACGCCGATGATCAGCGACAGAAGCAGCGACATCATCATTTTTTCCAGGCGTATCGCGCGAAAGTAGCTCTCGTTCTCGATCGTCCAGTCGCTGGCGGTGAATCCCTCGCCCAGTCTTTCGACGATGGCAGCCGACACCCGCGGCGCGGACATCACGTCGTCGGTCAGGAATCGCACCCCGCTGACGCGATCGCCGAGCGCAACGAGGCGCGCGGCGTCGTCGAGATGTACCAGCGCGAGTTTCGCATCGTGATCCTGCACCCCGGCTTCGAACACGCCGCTGACGACGAAGCGCTCCAGCGCGGGCTCGAGCGACCCGTTCGCTCCGGGCCGCGGAATCAGCAGCACCACGCCGTCGCCGAGGCGCACGCCGAGCTCGATCGCGAGAAACCGACCGAGCAGGATGCGCCGGGAACCGGCCTCGAGCGTCTCGTAGCCGCCGGCGACGAACTCGACCTGGCGGCCGGCCAGTTCCGACTCGGCCTCCGGGCTCACGCCGTTGACGAGCACACCGTTCAGGGAGCGGCCGGTGCGGACCATGCCCTCCATCGTGACGAACGGCGACGCGGCGACGACGCCCGGCGTATCGAGCAGCGTCTCCCGCACGTCGGGCCACCCGGCGAGCGCGTCATCCGTGCCGGTTACATAGCCGTGCGCCGTCATGCTGAGCAGGCGCTCGCGCAACTCGCCTTCGAAGCCGTTCATGACCGACAGGATGGTGATCAGTGCCGCGACGCCAACCGCAATGCCGCCGACCGAAATGAAAGTGATGAACGAAACGAAGCGCGTCCTGCGCTTCGCGCGCAGGTAACGAAGGCCCACGAAGAGTTCGGCGGCGCTCACCATGCGGCGCATTAAAGCACAGTTCCCGCTGCCCGCCGCGGCGGCATTCTGTGACCCCGGTCACATCCGGCCCGGCCGCACTGCCGCTACCGTGGTTGTCCCGGACACACGCGGTCCGGATTGAGACCCAGGTCCGCGTGCGGCCCCGGGCGAAAGTGTAAAAACCCTGTTGAATCAACTGTTTTTTGCCAGGCGGGGACGATGCTATAGTCGCCCCGTCGACAGCCGGAGAAAACCGATGGCCAAGCGCCTTGCCGCCTTTCTGAGCACCCTGTGCCTCGTCGCTGCATTCAGCGCAGCGGCGCAGAACCTGGATATGAGCCCTGCGGATCAGAGCGGCACTTTCGACCAGCCGGGCAAACCGACGCGCGGCATGAGCCAGGAACGGGTGCAGGCCGAATACGGCAGCCCGCAGTCCACGCGGGCACCGGTGGGCGATCCGCCGATCACGCGATGGGAATACCCCGGCTTCGTCGTTTTCTTCGAATACGACAAGGTGATCCACGCGGTGACCAAGCGCTGAGCGCACCCGGCATCCCTCTCGATACTTGACGACGCGCGGCCCCGGCCGCGCGTTTTCGTACCCACGGCCGGCCGCAGGCGTCTGTGCCATAATGCGCGGCCGATTCACTGCCGATGCATGCCCGGACCAATCCGTGGCCGATTCCTCGATATTCCCGGAAGCCTTGTCGCGCCGCCTGGCGCGTGCATCGGCGATCGGCCGCCTGTACGGCGCCAGCGCGTCGCTGGTCGCTGCGGAGCTCTCGCGCACGCTCGATGGCCCGCTGGTGGTGATCGCGCACGATCCACGTCACGCCGACCGGCTCGAAGCGGAGATTCGCTGGTTCGCGGGCGACGACCAACCTCTGACCCATTTCGTCGAGTGGGAAACGCTGCCGTACGACAGCTTCTCGCCGCACCAGGACATCGTCTCCCGACGCCTCGAGGCGCTCGCGGCGCTACCGAATCTGAAAAACGGCGTCATCATCGTGTCCGCGCCGGCGCTGCTGCAAAGGCTGCCGCCGCCGGCATACGTGCAGGCCCGTACGCTGGATCTTGCGGCGGGACAAACGCTCGAGCGGCAAGCGTTCGTCGATTCACTCACGGCCGCGGGCTACGCGCGCGTACCGCAGGTCGAGGTGCATGGCGAGTTCGCGGTCCGCGGCTCCCTGATCGACGTCTACCCGATGGGCTCGGCGCAGCCGGTCCGCATCGACTTCTTCGACGATGAGATCGAAAGCCTGCGCCTGTTCGATCCGGACACGCAGCTGTCGGGCGACGCCGAGGATCGGATTCGCCTGTTGCCGGCGCGCGAGGTGCCGCTCGATGCCGAAGACGTAAGGTATTTCCGCTCGCGCTACCGTGAGCGATTCGAGGGACGGCCGTCGCGGTCGCGCGTCTATCGCGAAGTGTCCGATGGTATTGCGCCCGGCGGCATCGAGTATTTCCTGCCGCTTTTTTTCGAATCCACGGCCGCGTTCGAGGATTACCTGCCGGGCAATGCCGTCGTGTTTGCGCCGCCGGATCTCGAGGCGATCCTGGCCGCCGCCTGGCAGGAAATCGGCGAGCGCTACGAGTTGTATCGCGTCGACCCGGAGCGGCCGTTGCTGCCGCCCGACGAGGCGTTCCATACGCCCGCGGCGACGCTCGCCTCGCTCGCTGCCCTCAGGCGCATCGAGTATCGGAGCCAGTCGCTGACCGAATCCGGCGGCGCCGTCAACCTGTCGACCCGCATGTTGCCGCCCGTGAAACTCGAAGCGCGCTACGAAGACCCCGCACGGGCGCTCGTCGAATTCCTGGACCGCTTCGACGGCCGGGTCCTGTTCACCGCCGAATCGCCGGGGCGTCGCGAGCACCTGCACGAGCTGCTCGGCGGGCGGCGCCTCGAGCCGGCGCGCAGTGCCGGCTGGCGCGCTTTCGTCAGCGGTGACGAGCGCCTCGGCGTCGCGGTGTCGCCGGTGGAAGACGGCGTCATCCTGGAGGACTGCCGCCTCGCGATCGTCGGCGAACAGCAGCTTTACGGCGAGAAAGCGAAGAGCCGCAGTCGGCGCCGGCGCGCCTTACGCGACCCGGAAACGATCATCCGGCAGCTCAACGATCTCGAAACGGGGTCACCCGTCGTACACGAGCAATATGGTGTC
>CALKYK010000094.1 GCA_938003715.1 uncultured Gammaproteobacteria bacterium | reverse complement strand
AAGTCGCCAGGCGGTAGGCCTGCGTCGCATACGGATGGTTGGAGGACAGCTGCGCAAACGTGTCTTCGATGCAGTTGTAGAGATAAATCGTCTTGCCATGCGAATCCGCCAGCACCTGGCCACCGAACTCGCCATCCTGCACCGTGAACTCCTGCGGCGGAAATGGTTCGCGCTGCGTGTACACGTTGTGCCAGCCGGGCACGTCGGCGCCCGCAAAACTTCGCTCGCTGCGGTCGCGGTTCCAAGTGTAGAGTGGCTTGCCGCGGTACGCCCACTGGTTGATGCCGCTCGAGCGTTCGATGCTGGTCCAGCCCCCTCGCTCGATCACGTTTTCCGGGGCGGGCACAGGCGTCCACTCGTCGAGGCACGCGTCGTGACAGTTCGACTTGCCGGGCTCGTCGCCGTCCCAGGTGTACACGGAAAAGCCGCTCTTCGTGACGACCAGCCGCCCGGTCGATGACTGCACCACGTTGAACGCGGGCGGTACCAGCGGTCTCGGACCCACCGGGTCGCGGGGCACGCCGGCGTCGCGCGAGGTGCCCATCTTGGTGCCGCCCCAGACGTCGCCCGGACGCTGGTCGAGGATGGACGTGTAAAGCGGTTGCCCGTCGTAGGCCCACTGCGGCGTGCCGTCGGTGCGCGGGATGATCGACCACTTGCCCACCGGCTCGGCGCCCTCCGCCGCGATCACCGGCGGCCAGGTGCCGGTGCAGCTCTGGCGCCGGTCGAGATCCGGCAGCTCGAGGCCCGGCGGATACGGGCTCATCAGCCCTGCCGACACGGTCAGCACTTCGTCCGTGCAGGTCGAGGGCAGGCCCTGCCGGTCCCCGGCCTGGCCGTTGCGCTGGTCCTCGAGCGGCCACGCATACAGGGTGCGCCCGTCGGCATCCGCGAACACGGGCCCTTCCAGCGGCGCAATCACGACCTGGAAGCCCGGCGGCAGCGGCTCTTCGATCCAGGCTTCCGCGTCGTCGCTGTCGGGCGGCTGCCAGTACTTCAGGAATTCAGGCCGCGTGCCTTCCGCCGGCGTATCCGCGGTCGCGGTGTTCGTGCCGGTTTCTTCCTTGCCGCAGGAGGCGAGCGACAGCATCGCGGGGAAAGCAACCAAAAGCAGCAGTCGCCACCTGCAACCGCCGGCGCCGAATCGCCGGCGATACTGTGCTTTCAGAGATTCGGCACTGCGCGTCACACCAGTATTTCGTGGAGCACTTCCGAGGATTCGTTGTTGCCGGTACCCCAGGACGGGAGGTCTGCGCCCATGACCTGCAACGCGGTGTACCCGACCGCGGTGGGTGATTTTTCCTGCAGGTCGATGTGCAGGCCGGTCTTGACCTTGCCGCCCGCCCGGCCCGCAGTGAAGACGACCATCTCGTCGAGCACGTGCGTCCGCGCGTAGCCGACGTCCGTCGTGGCATAGACGAGGACGTTGTCCAGCAACGTGCCGTCGCCTTCCCTGACGGTCGTGAACGCCTCGACGAAATCGGCCCAGGCCTCCATCGAGCGGCGCGTGAACCACGATGCGTTCGGCTGGTAGCCCAGTTCCGTGTCGACGGGCTCCTCGTGCGTGCAGGTATGGTGCGGTTTTTCGTAGCCGGGCTTGATGAGACCGGACGAGGCATCCGAGAATGCCATGTTGAAAATGCGGGTCTGGTCACAGGCGAGCGCCATGACCATCAGTTCGGTCATCATGCGGTGCCGCAGCTTCACTGATTCCACGTCACTACCCATCGACGGATCGGCCATCGGCGCGTCGTGCGGCTGGCAGCCCGCGATGGGCTCCGGCTTGGTGAGGCGGTGCTCGAACTGCCTTTCGAGTTCGCGCAGCCCGGTGAAGTACTGGTCGATGCGGGCGCGATCGGCGGCGCCTACCGTCTTTTGCAGCTGTTTGGTTTGATCGATGACGCCCGACAGCACGCTCTTTCGCACCATGATCCTCGGGTCGGGAGAGAACTCCGGCGCATTCGGGTCCTGGAAACCGGGCCCGAACAGCCGCGTATAAAAGTTGAGCGGTGACCATTCCGCGGGATTCGGCGTGTCCGCGTTGACGAAGCTGTAGGTGGACGTCACGTTGCCGGTCGCGGTCGCCGTGAGTGAGCTGTACTGCGTGGCCTTGCCGATTGTCCTGGCCAGTGTCGTGTCAATGGTCTCGCCGGGAATTCGGTCGGTCGGCGCGGTTCCGCAACGTGTGATGACCCAGCCGGAGTAGTGGCACCGGTTCGAGGTGCCGTCGAGATCGCCCCGGCAATTCGAAAAGAGGTTGACCTGGTCGCGTACCCTCTCCCACGAGGCAATCTCCGGCGGCAGGTCGTAGTTCGGGCCAAAAGTCTTCGGCACGAAAACGCTGGTCGTCCCTCCGAGTCCGTATCCCCAGGTGACGAAACGCACGGGCATCTGCACGCCGGACGCGAAAGCGGTGCCGTTGTCGTTCAGGAAGCAGTCGAGAAGGGGGAGCGCAACCGATACGGCACTGCCGTTCAGCATGCCTTTCAGTACGCGGCGTCTTGAGAGTTTATTCACGCTGGTTCTCCTCGCCGGGCGCTCGATCGTCGCCGACGGCACCGGTCCTCGTATTGAGCGCGAACTGCCGTATTGTGACATTCGGCGGGAGGGAAGTCTGCTGCATTGCCTCCTCCGGCTGCGTGATGCGTGAGAAGGCGTCGCTCATTGCGATCGTCCTGAGCAGGTCGTGCAGGCGATATTCGCCCTCCGCAAACTCACGGTTCAGGTACTTGAGCATTGCGAAGCGATCCGTGCCGGGGGGCGTAGGGCCGCCCACGCTGTAGTAATAAAGCCGCTTCACGAGGCATTTGGGCAGCGCCGGGTTGTCCCTCACGGCCTCTGCCAGGCCGGTGGCGTCCTCGAACGGGATGCCGTCCAGTTCGCCGCTCGCGTCGATCGGCACACCGTTCTCCACGAGCCGGAAACGACCCTCGCCATCGAAGTTTTCGAGGCCCAGGCCGATCGGGTCCATGATCAGGTGGCAGCCGGCGCAGGACGGGGTTTCGAGATGCGCGATGACGCGGTCGCGCTGCGTGGGGTAGTGCGCGTCCGGATTGTTCAGCACCGAGAAATCGACGTTGGGTGGTGGCGGCGGCACCTCCTGGCACAGCAACGTTTCACGCAATGCCGCGCCGCGCAGCGTCGCCGAGCTGCGCCCGGGGTGTGCGTGCAGGGCGAGAAAACTGATCTGGGTCAGGAGGCCGACGCGCTGGCTGTCGGGTGTAGCGGTGTACGGCACCCATCCGGGCGGCGACGGAATCTCGTACACCGTTGCAAGTTCCGGCGTCATGAACGTCGAACGCGTGGTGTAGAGATCGAGGTAACTCTTCTTTTCCGTGACCAGGTGGTCGATCACGGTACGCAGTGTCTGCTCACGCGCCGCCATTGCGGTTGTGTTGCGGAACTGCGGGTAGATGGTCGGATCTTTCGCGAGGGTTTTGAATTTGCTGAAGCGGAACATGTCGTCGAAGAATGCGCGCATGCCGTCGACGAGGCGCGGACTCGCGAGCATCCGCTCGACTGCGCGAGCGCGACCCTCATCGGTCAGCAGTTCGCCGCTTGCAGCCGCGTCCAGCAGTTCGGCGTCAGGGCCGGCGTTCCAGAGGAAGTAGCTGAGTCTCGACGCCAGCGAGTACGCATCCACTCGCAGGTGCCCGAACCTGTCCGGCTCGGGATCGACGCGATCGACGATGAAAAGCACGTCCGGGCTGAGCAACATCGCTTCCAGGGCAAGCTCGAGACCGGCATAGAAGTCGTTCAGCGTATCGGCACCGGTCGCCGCACTGTCGACGAACTGCTCGACTTCGGCGCCGGACAGCGGCCGCCGGTAAAGCAATCGCCCGACGGATGACAGGAACTCGGTGGCGCAGGCCGTGTCCGCCGCATGTTCGTCGGCCGGCTTGCACGGGATCAGAAACTCGCGGTTGGCCGGATCGACGACCTGGCTGGCCACGCTCGCGGCCGCCGCCTGGAACTGCTCCAGCTGCGAGCTGCTGATGCCCGCAAAGGCCGCGCTGTTACCGAGCAGGCCTTCCGTTCGTTCGAACGGTGGAAACTCGACCCGAAGCTCGATGCCGGCACCGAATATGTAGCGCATCGAGTTGACGTACTGATCGGTGGTGACGAGGCGAACGCGAGGCTCGGTGCCCCGGGTTTCGGGCTCCTGCGGCGAGCAGCCGAGGACAACGCCGGTTACCAGGAGTGCGAACAGGCGGCGAACACTGCCGCACCCATTCTGCTGCTGCTCCGGGGGAGAAATTCTCATGCGGAGATGGCTCCGTGGCCTCGTCTCGAGTCGTTGTTGTGCGCTCCTGATTATAGACCCGATCGAATCTGCAGCCGAAAAAGGCGACGATTCGTAGCGCCACAGCAACAGCGTAAGTTTATGATTTAACGCTAATTTACGCCATTGACTGCGTTCGCGGCGCGGGTATGATACCGACGCCCTGATCGAGGGCATTGCCAGGTCCCTGGAGGGCCTCCTTCTATGAAAACCAAACTGCTGCTGACCGCTCTCGGAGCGCTCGGCATCCCGGCGGTATCGGCCAATGCGGACGATTTCTACGCCGGTGTCGGTAGCGGTGGCTATCGACTGGAGTCCGGCGAGTTCAAGGATTCCTCGCCGACTTTCAAACTGTTCGGCGGCTACCAGCTCAACCAGTATGTCGCGTTCGAGGGTTCTTACCAGCGACTGTTCGAGGCCAAAGACAGCATCGGCGGGAGCCCGGTCAGGATCGACGCAAACGTGTACGAGCTGTCGACGAAACTGTCGTATCCGTTTGCACAGCGCTTCCAGGGCTACACCCGTCTCGGCTGGAGCTACTATGAAGCCGACCTGAAAGCCGAAGGCATCGCCGGCCCGTTCACCGAGCATTCCTACGACGATGATTTTTCGTGGGCGCTCGGAGGAAACTACAGTTTCAACCGCCGCCTCGGACTTCGCGGCGAGTACGGCCAGCTACAGATCGACGACGGCGACGCCGAATTCCTGTCGTTCGACGTTACCTACAGCTTCGGCAAGCAATAAGAAGAAGACGGGTTCCGGCGACGGATCGCCGGAACCCTTTTTTCTCGTCGTCGAACGCGATGATCGGTTTGCCGATGTAGAACGTAAGTCCGTCGAGCGCTGGATTATTCCTGCGGATAATCCGAATATTGCGTCCTCATGGACAAGCGCGACAATCGAAGCTGTGTCATCGTCGGGGCGAGTCACGGCGGCAGCCAGGTTGCACAACGACTGCGCAAGCTCGGCTGGACGGGCGGAATCACGCTGGTCGGCGAGGAATCGCACCTGCCTTATCATCGACCGCCGCTGTCCAAGGATTACCTGAAGGGCGTCAAGACCGCCGACGCCATTCATCTCGTCGCCGAGGCAAAATACCGTCAAGAAAACATCGACCTGCGCCTCGGTGTACGTGCCGAAGAAATCGACGCGCCGAACAAAAAGCTGCGGCTCGAAAACGGTGAGTTACTGCACTACAGTCGCCTGGTCCTGGCGACGGGTTCGCGACCGCGGGAGCTGCCGTTGCCCGGCGCGGACCTCGGTGGCGTTCACTACCTGCGGAACATCGATGACGTCGATCAAATTCGTGCCGGCGTCAAGGCCGGTCAGCGCACTGTCGTCATCGGCGGCGGCTACATCGGCCTGGAAGTAGCGGCATCGCTGCGCATGCTCGGCATGGAGGTGACGGTACTCGAGGCGCGGTCCCGCGTGCTGCAGCGCGTCACCTGCGAGACGGTATCTGCTTTCTATACTCGCGTGCATCGCGAGGAGAGTGTCGATATCCGCACCGAGGTGCGGGTGTCCGAGTTGCAAGGCGACGGCACGGTGTCGGCCGTCGAGCTGGCGAACGGAGAGGTCATCGAGACATCACTGGTCGTCGTCGGCATCGGAATAGTGCCGAATACGTCACTCGCCGAGGCGGCCGGGCTCGAGATCGACGACGGCATCGCCGTCGACGAGCATGCACGGACCAGCGACCCGGCAATCTTCGCGGTCGGGGACTGCACGTCCTTTCATCATCCCAGGTATGGCCAAAGGGTCAGGCTCGAATCGGTACAGAATGCCAACGACCAGGCAATTGTGGCCGCGCAGGCCATTCGCGGTAACCCGTCGCCCTACAACACGGTTCCGTGGTTCTGGTCGGACCAGTTCGACGTCAAGCTGCAGATCGCAGGTCTGTCGGAGGGCGCCGACGAGCAGGTGGTGCGCGGTGATCCGGCAACCGGTCGGAAGATGTCGGTGCTCTACCTGAAGGACAGGAAATTGCTCGCGGTGGACGCGCTCAATCGCCCGCAGGATTACGTTTTCGGCAAGAAGCTGATCCTTGAAGATGCACAACTGGATGTGAGCAAACTTTCCGACCCCGACGTTGCACTGAAAGACGCCCGCGTCTGATTCGATCCCTCTGGCAGCCGTCGCGGTCCTTGACCCCGGACACGCTCTCGCATTCAAATCCGTAAGGAACCGGGCAGGAGCCGCGCATGACTATCGCCGAATACGAGCCTAAACCGATGAAAATCAGCGTGTTGACGGCAGCGCTGCAGGAACTCACTCCGCGCGAGCAGCGCGATCCGGATCCCGACCTTGCCGTCGAAGAATGGCTCGTGTTCTCGCGCGACATCGGCTCGCCGTACATTCAACTCTCTGCCGCGCTGCATCCCAGCGTCACCGACGTGCCGGCCGAGGCGATGCTCGACCCGGTCGCGAACACGCTGGACCTTCGAGATCCGTTCGACGAAAAGCGCGCCGCGCGCGTGCTCGCGGCGACGAATCAAACGGGCGTCGGTCTCTCCGCGCTGGCCTGCTCCGACAACCTGCTGGTGGCCGGTAAGGCTGACGGCAACGCCACGCACAATTTCATGCTGCGCGTCTTCGACGCCGCGGTGCTGTTGGAAACCAATGCCGTATGCGGCTTCGTCGGTCGCAACTACGACCTCGAGATGGATGCAAATCTCGAGATGTTCGAAGAAGAATTTGTGCCCTTGTTGAAAGAGGCAAAAGCGCGCGGCCTGACCTTTCGCGTCGAGCAGTGCCCGATGCCGGGCTGGACGGTGCTCGATCGCTGGCACAACAACATCGCCTACGCGCCCGGCCCGTGGATCGCGCTGCACCGCATCTGCGAAAAGCACGGCGTCGGCGACCAGTTCCGCATTCACTACGATCCGTCGCACTCCGTACTGATGGGGCAGGACACGCGATCCATGTTCCAGTACCTGAAAGACGAGGGCTACGGCTTCCTGATCGACGGCTTCCACGTGAAAGGGCAGGTCATCGATTCGAAGGGCGTGTCGGCCTGGGGTTACGGCGGACAGACGATGCAGCGCGGCGACTGGGACGGCGGCAAACCGTCCGACAATCCTGCCGACCAGGTCAACGCGTGGAAAAAACAGATTGCGATCTGCGAGCACGAGCTGCCCGGCACCGCGAAACACGACCCGCTTGCCTACCTGCAGAACCGCACCGTCGACTGGCTGGACCACCAGCTCGCCGCGCGCGAACTTCTGGACATCGACCCGGCCGAGACCTTCCTCGTCGTCGAGCACGAGTACCCGCCGGCGCGCATCCAGGACAAGAACGCGCTGGCGCCGATTCTGAAGGGATCCATAGACTTCACACGCGCGATCGACGAAGCGGCCGCCGCGATGTACGCGCTGCAGCACGAGGTCATGGCGGCGCAGGACATCCCCATTCAGGGATTCGGCCGCGAGGCCTACCGCTCGTGAGCGCGACGACGATCGATCGACCGCTGCGCGCCGGGATCGTCGGCGGCGGACGCGGCGCTTTCATCGGTGCTGTGCACCGCATCGCCGCCGAGCTGGACAGCGAGGCGCGTGTCGTCGCGGGCGCGATGTCGTCCGACCCGGAAACCGCGCGCGAAAGCGCGGCCGCCTGGCACCTCGATCGGTCGTATGACGACTTTGAAAAGATGGCGGCGGAAGAATCGAAGCACAGCGAAGGGATCGACTACGTCATCGTCGCGACGCCGAACCACCTGCACCTGCCGGTGGCGAAAGCGTTCCTCGACGCCGGCATCCACGTCATCTGCGACAAGCCGCTGACGGCGACACTCGACGAGGCGGAGGCGCTTGCGAAGATTGTCGAAAAAAGCGACCGCCTGTTCGCGCTGACCCACACCTACACCGGTTACCCGATGGTGCGCCAGGCTCGCGACATGGTGCTGGCCGGCGACCTGGGCGAGCTGCGCAAGGTACAGGTCGAATACAACCAGGACTGGCTGATGGAGCCGCTGGAAAAGCAGGGTAACAAGCAGGCGGTGTGGCGAACAGACCCGGAGCGTGCCGGATTGAGCTGCTGCGTCGGCGACATCGGCACGCACGCGCAGAACCTGCTCGAGTTCGTTGCGGGGAAGAAAGTGCAGCAGGTCTGCGCGGAACTGACGAGCTTCGTC
>CALKYK010000093.1 GCA_938003715.1 uncultured Gammaproteobacteria bacterium | reverse complement strand
TCATCAGGCCGATGTTGCCCTCCTGGATCAGGTCCAGGAACTGCAGGCCGCGGTTCGTGTACTTCTTCGCGATCGAGATCACGAGGCGAAGGTTCGCCTCCACCATTTCCTTCTTCGCCCGGCGCGCTCTCGCCTCGCCGATAGACATCTGGCGGTTGATTTCCTTGATTTCCGCGATTTTCAGGTTCGTCAGCGTCTCGACGGCCAGGAGCTTGCGCTGTGCGCGCAGGATGTCGTCCTTCAGCTTCGCGAGCGTCGACGAATGCTTGCGCTTCGCACGGATGTGCTTGTCCACCCACTTGAGATCGGTTTCGCTCTTCGGGAAGCTGGCCAGGAAGTCCTTGCGCGGCATGCCGGCATCGCGCACGCAGATCTGCATGACCTGCCGCTCCTGCATGCGAATCACCTGCACCGAGTCGCGCAGGTTGCGTACCAGCATCTCCGTCAGCTTCGGCGCAAGCTTGAGTTCCATCAGCTGGTGGGCCAGGTCGCCCTGGATCTTGATCGTGCGCTTGTCCTTCGTGCCGTGCTTGTCGAGCGCGGTCAGCGACCGCTTGAACAGCCGCTTGACCACTTTCATCCGCGCCGCGACTTCCTCGGGATCCGGACCGGTGTCGACGACTTCGTCGTCGTCGTCATCGTCGTCGTCCGATTTCGCGCCCGGCGACTTGATTTCGTCCGGCGCGTTCGGATCGATAAAGCCGACCACGAAGTCCTGCATGCGCGTCTCGCCGGCAGCAACGGCGTCGTACACCTCGATGAGCTGTTCGATCGTCGGCGGGAAATGCGCCATGTGGTACTTGACCTGGTTCAGGCCGTCCTCGATGCGCTTCGCAATCTCGATCTCACCCTGGCGGGTGAGGAGTTCGACGGTGCCCATCTCGCGCATGTACATGCGCACAGGGTCGGTGGTGCGACCGAATTCGGCGTCCACGGTGGCGAGCGCCGCCTCGGCTTCGACCGCGGCGTCCTCGTCGTCGTTCGAGACTTCCGTGTCGCTGAGCAACAGCGACTCCGCATCCGGTGCCTTTTCGTGCACCGCGATACCCATGTCGTTGATCATGTTGACGATGTCTTCGATCTGCTCGGGATCGACGATGCCGTTCGGCAGGTGATCATTGACTTCCGTGTAGGTCAGGTACCCCTGCTCCTTGCCGCGGGCAATCAGTTCCTTGAGCTGCTGGGCCTGCTTGCTGCCGCTAATCATTTTGCGTTTTTCCGCCAAGTCGCACCTTCCTCCACCTGAAAAATGCAAACGGCCAAGTATACTCGTTTGACCGCCTGCTATCTATAATTATCCGTCGAAACTGCCTTCCTGGCTGAGCTGCCGGAGCTCCGATCGCTCGGCCTCCGATAAGACGTCAAGTCTCTGTTTTTCAATCAGAAAATCGACCCGTTGGCGTTTTGCGGCCAGGCCCAGCCGGGCCAGGCAGTCCGCCAGCTCGGCGCCGACGTCGAAATCCTCGTCGCCGGGCAGTTCTTCGGCCGCCAACCTACCAAGATGTCGGCCTTCCTCGTGATTCCTGAACCGTTCGAGCAATCCGGCGGTACTCAAGTTGGGTTCCGCGTGCACGGTTTCAATGAGCGCTTTCAGGAGTTCGCTGCCGGGCTTGTCGACCCCCTCCAGCACGCCGGGATCGGCCCGCAGCGCCGCCTCGGGCTGCTGCAGCAGGAGCGTGATCGCGCGTCGCATGATGGACGGCTTCGTCCCCTGGCGGATCCGGCTGCGCATGCGCGTGCCGGCGCCGCCGCGGCGCCGCCGCGGTGCTTCCCCGTTTTGCCGCAGCAGGCTTTCGAGCTTCGCCGCCGGCAGGCCGACCGCGTCGGCCAGCCGCTCGACCAGGAGTTCCTTGTAGACGCCCGACGGTATCTTCGACAGGTGCGGCCGTGCCAGCTCCGCGAGCCGCGCCCGCCCGTCCACCGAATCGAGGTCGACCTGTGACGAGAGCTCGTCGACCAGGAACTCGGACAGCGGCATTGCAGCATCCAGCGCCTTTTCGAACGCCCGCGCACCCTGGCCGGCGACGAAGGAATCCGGGTCCTGTCCCTGCGGCAGGAAGACGAAACGGATCTGCCGCCCTTCACGAAGCTGCGGCAGCGAGTTCTCCAGCGCCCGCCAGGCGGCGGCGCGTCCGGCGCGGTCGCCGTCGAAGCAGAACAGCACCTCGTCGCAGAGCCGGAACAGGCGGTTCAGGTGATCGCCGGTGGTCGCGGTGCCGAGCGTGGCCACCGAGAACTCGATGCCGGGACGCGCAAGCCCGATCACGTCCATGTAGCCCTCCACGACCACCAGCCGGTCGATCTGGCGCAGCGCCTGTCGCGCTTCGTAAAGCCCGTACAGTTCGCGGCCCTTGTGAAACAGCACCGTCTCCGGCGAGTTCAGGTACTTCGGTTCGTCGTCGCCCAGCACCCGTCCGCCGAAACCGATCGTCCTGCTGCGCGCGTCGCGGATCGGGAACATGAGCCGGTCGCGAAAGCGGTCGTAGTGACGGCCGTTGTCCTTGCGGATGATGAGGCCGCAGGCGAGCAGCCGTTCGATCGCTTCGTCCGACGTGCCGAACTTGTCCAGCACGTTGCTCCAGCCTGCGGGCGCATAGCCGAGGCCGAAGCGCCGCGCCGTGGCGCCGTCGACGTCGCGCGCCTTCAGGTACTCCACTGCGGGTGCGTGCGATTTCAGCGCCGAGCGGAAGTATTTCTCGACGCGGCCCATCAGCTCGAACAGCGCGTCCTGGCCGCGAGCGGGTCGCTGGCTTTCCTCGCGCGGTACCTCCAGTCCGAGCATCGACGCCAGCGATTCCACCGCCTCGACGAAGCTCATATGGTCGTAATTCATCAGGAAGCCGATGGCCGTGCCGTGCTCGCCGCAGCCGAAGCAGTGATAGAAACCTTTTTGCGGGCTGACGGTGAAAGAGGGCGTTTTTTCGTCGTGAAACGGGCAGCAGGCCTTGAATTCACGGCCCGCCTTCTTCAGCTGCACGCGACGACCCACTACCTCGACGATATCCGCCCTGGCAATCAGGTCATCGATGAAATGCTGCGGAATCAACGCGCGCTCGCCTCTGCTGCTATTGTCCGGCCCGGTTGCCGAAGGTTACTGGTGCCGAAACGTTGGACCCCGCTTTCGGGGGTTTCGTTTTCGTCGTTGTTCGGCGCTCCCGGGCAGTGCCGCCCCTATCGCTTAGCCACTGCGCCTGTCGGCGCCACCCGCCCGGTTACTGGCCCTGGCCGAGACGCGCCTTGACCCTGGCACCGACCGCGCCCATGTCGGCACGTCCGGCGGCTTTCGCCTTGATCGCGCCCATGACCTTACCCATGTCGCGCATCGATGCGGCGCCGGTCGCGGCAATGGTCTCGTCGATCAGCGCATCCAGCTCGGCGTCGGACAGCGGCTCGGGCAGGTAGGTTTCGATGACGGCGATTTCGGCCGCCTCGACGTCCGCCAGGTCCTGGCGATTGCCGTCCTGGTACTGCGCAATCGAATCGCGCCGCTGCTTGACCATCTTTTCGAGGATCGAGAGCACGGCCGCGTCATCGAGCTCGGCGCGTTCGTCGACCTCGACCTGCTTGATTGCGGCAGTGATCAGGCGCAGAACCTTGAGCCGGTCCTTGTCGCCGGCTTTCATTGCGCTCTTGACGTCTTCCAGGATCTCGCCTTTCAGAGACATCGCAAAGGGACGCGATATCGGGGCGAATCAGTACAGGCGCTTGCGACGCGCCGCCTCGCGGGACATCCGCTTCAGGTGGCGCTTGACCGCGGCGGCTTTCTTGCGCTTCCGCTCCTGCGTCGGCTTTTCGTAAAACTCGCGACGACGCAGCTCGGTCAGGACGCCGGCCTTCTCGCAGGCACGCTTGAAGCGGCGCAGGGCGGCGTCGAAATACTCGTTCTCTTTAACGCGAACACTCGGCATGGGCTAAACCGGTCTTTCCTATCGGGACAAAGAAACCCGGCACGAGGCCGGGGCTGAACTGCGCATGATATCGGCGTAAGGGCCCATTTGCAAAGGCAAAAGCCGGCCTTTCGACGGGCTTTGGCCGCCGCTGGGGTATGATGCGCCGCCTATGCGCATACTGGGCCTGGAAACGAGCTGTGACGAGACCGGCGTGGCGGTGTACGACACCGAACGCGGGCTCCTCGCTGACGCGCTGCACCGGCAGGTGGACGTGCATGCCGTGTATGGCGGCGTGGTGCCGGAAATCGCGTCGCGCGACCACCTGCGGCGGCTCCTGCCGCTGGTCCGCGACGTGCTCGCCAGGGCCGGCGTCGAGCGGCCGGACGCGATCGCCTACACCGCAGGCCCCGGCCTCGTCGGTGCGCTGATGGTCGGGGCCGGACTCGCCAGCGGCCTGGGCCTCGCCTGGCGCTGCCCGGTCATCCCGGTGCATCACATGGAGGGCCACCTGCTCGCGCCGATGCTGGAGGACGAACCGCCGGCCTGGCCTTTTCTCGCGCTGCTGGTCTCCGGCGGCCATTCACTGCTGGTCTGGGTCGAGGGCCTGGGCCGTTACGAGGTCATGGGCACGACGCTCGACGATGCGGTCGGCGAGGCCTTCGACAAGACCGCGAAACTGCTCGGGCTCGGCTACCCGGGCGGGCCGGCGCTGGCGCGGCTGGCCGAGGAGGGTGACGAGACTGCATTCGACTTTCCGCGCCCGATGACGAACCGGGACGGCTTCGACATGAGCTTCAGCGGCCTCAAGACGGCCGTGATGCTCGCGGTGCGCGCGGCCGAGGCAGACGGCTCCATCGACGACGTCCGGGCCGACATCGCGGCTTCGTTCCAGCGCGCGGTCGTCGACACCCTCGTCTCCCGCACGCTCAAAGCGGCACGCTCCCGGAATGCGGAGCGGCTGGTCGTGGCCGGCGGCGTCGGCGCGAACAGGCTCCTGCGTGCGACGTTGAGCGAGCGCTTCGACGGACGCGTGTACTATCCGCGCCTCGAATTCTGTACCGACAACGGGGCCATGATCCCGGTCGCCGGCGCCAAGCCCCTGGCCGACGCGCAGCCGCCGGCAACGATCGAGGCGCGCGCCCGCTGGCCGCTGGACTCGCTCGAGCCCCCCGGAAAAAGCAACTGACATGAACGATCCCGCTACCGACACCATTTTCCTGTCCGACCTGCGCGTCGATGCGATCGTCGGCATCTGGGACTGGGAGCGGCGCATCCGCCAGAC
>CALKYK010000092.1 GCA_938003715.1 uncultured Gammaproteobacteria bacterium | reverse complement strand
CGTTGGCGCCGCCGTGAGCGGGCCCCCACAGCGCCGAAATGCCGGCGGCGATCGCCGAGTACGGGTTCGCGCCCGAACTGCCGGCCATGCGCACTGTCGAGGTCGAACAGTTCTGCTCGTGATCGGCGTGCAGGATGAAGAGCAGGTCCAGCGCGTCGGCGGCGACCTGGTTGATCTCGTACGGCTCGGCCGGCACCGCAAACAGCATGTGCAGCAGGTTCTGCGAATAGCTCAGGTTGTTGCGCGGATAGATGAACGGCTGGCCGGCTTCGAGTTTGTGCGCCGCGGCTGCGATCGTCGGCAGCTTGGCGATGATGCGATGCGTGAAGACGTCACGGGCCTCCGGGTTATTGACGTCCATCGTGTCATGATAGTAGGCCGACATCGACCCCACCACGGCAGACAGGACCGCCATCGGGTGCGCGTCGTAGCGGAAGCCCTGGAAGAAACGCAGCATGCCCTCGTTCAGCATCGTGTGGCGGCGAATCGACGTGTCGAACGTGTCCAGCTGCTCGGCCGTCGGCAGCTCGCCGAACAGGAGCAGGTAGGCGACCTCGATGAAATTCGAATGCTTGGCCAGCTGTTCGACCGGGTAGCCCCGGTACATCAGGACCCCGTCCTGGCCGTCGATGTAGGTAATCGCGCTCTCGCAGCTGCCCGTGGAGACGAAGCCGGGGTCGTAGGTGAATACGCCCTGCTCCGCGTACAGGCGGCTGATCTCGATGACTTCGGGGCCGACCGATCCGGAGCGGACCGGCAGTTCCGATTTCTTGCCTTCGGGGCTCTCGAGCGTGAATACTTTCTTCGTCATAGCGTCCTCAATTCCGGCACGCAGCGGCGTGCCGGGCTAAGCGTCGGGCCGGGTCGCGGTGATCCCTTTTTCCTGCCAGAAGCCGGGCGCGCACGAGTGTGGGCCCGCAGCACTCCATGGTGCCGCAAGCGGGGATGCGCCGCAAACGACGCGGCGGGCGATTTGCCTGACCGGGAGGGGGAGATCGCTAGCTGATGCCGTACTTGCGGCGGAACTTGTCGACCCGACCGCCGGAATCGACGATCTTTTGTTTACCGGTATAGAAAGGATGACAGGCCGAGCAGACCTCGATGTGGAGTTCCTCGGACAGCGTCGAACGTGTCGTGAACTCGTTTCCACAACTACAGACCACCTTGATATCGCTGTAGTCGGGGTGGATGCCGGATTTCATGTCGGGTTCCTTTCGGGCCAGCGGGGAAAAAGGGCGCGTAGGATAATCAGTCGCCACCGGGTCCGCAAGTCGCAGCGATTGGCCGCTCCCGTTATCCACAAAAGCTGTGGATAACTCTGTGGATTAATTTTGAGTGAATGGGCTAAGTCGGGATTTTTAAAGCGCCCTTGTTAATATGTCTATTTTGTGTCCAATTTTATATTTCCATTATTTTCAACAGGTTAAAAGGGGTTCCAGACAGCCGGGCTGAATTTGCCGCGTTATCATGCGGAAAAAATAGGCGAAGGTCCGGGCTTGTGCATAACGCCCCCGGCGCCCCCGGCCCGGCCCGCCGCCGCAGGCACGACCGTATATGGCAAGGATCAGGGCAGGAAACGCGCCTGCAGGTCGTTCAGGAAGCGGAACCCGGTCTCGGTCGGCTGCCAGTGCCCGGCACCCGACTCACGCAGCAGCCCGTCGTCCCGGGCCTTCTCTAGCGTTGCCATTACCGCGTCGGCCTCGAGTCCCGTGCGGCCGGTGAATTCCGCCATCTTGAAGCCGTCGGCCAGGCGCAATACGTTCAGCATGTATTCGAACCCGAGTTCGCGTACCGCCACGGCCGTCGTCGTCGCGCCCCGCCCGGCGCTGTCGATGAAGCTCATCGGATGCGCCGGCTTTCGATAGCGATGGACGCTGCCGTCCGCGCGGGTCAGCTTGCCGTGAGCCCCCGCCCCGGCGGCGAGATAGTCGCCGAACGTCCAGTAATTGAGGTTGTGCCGGCAGCGATGGCCGGGGCGGGCAAACGCCGATACCTCGTAATGCTCGTAGCCGGCGGCCCGCAGTCGCGCATGGCAACGGGCCTCGATCCGGGCCACGGTGTCCTCGTCGGGCAGGTCGGGCGGCGGTCGTCGGTGGAACACCGTGTTCGGTTCGAGCGTGAGCTGGTAGCAGGACAAATGCGGCGCATCGAGCTCGAGCAGGGCGTCGACGTCGGCCATGGCCCGGTCGATATCCTGGCCGGGCAGGCCGAACATCAGGTCGACGTTGATACTGTCGAAGCCCGCAGCGGCGGCTTCCCGGTATGCCGTACGGATCTCGTCCGGACCGTGGATACGCCCGAGCCGTTCGAGTGCCGCCGCGTCGAAGCTCTGCGCTCCCAGCGACAACCGCGTCACGCCGGCGTCGCGATAGCCGGCCATGCTGCCGCGCTCGACGGTCCCCGGGTTCGCCTCCATCGTGATCTCGCAGTCATCTGCGAGCGAGAACAGATCGCGGCAGTTCGCGAGAACCGAGGCGATCTCCGCCGGGGTGAACAGGCTGGGCGTGCCGCCGCCGAGATAGATGCTCGACAACGTGCGCCCGGCGGCGGCGGTGGCCTCGACCGCGAGGTCTGCATGCAGCGCATCGAGGTAGCGCCGGCGCGGCATCGCGTCGCCCGCGGCGTGCGAGTTGAAATCACAGTACGGGCACTTCGACCGGCACCACGGCAGGTGTACGTAAAGCGCAAGCGGTATCGCAACGCTTTTCATGCGCCGCCGTCGAGGGCCGCGACGATTTGCTCCCTGAGCAGGCGGAACGCCTTGCCGCGGTGGCTCACGGCGTTCTTTTCCTCCCGCCGCATTTCGGCGCCGGTTTTGCCGGCGTTTTCATCGAAGAACACCGGGTCGTAGCCGAAGCCCCCGTCGCCGCGACGCCGGGTCAGTATGACCCCGCGCCAGTCCGCCTCGGCAACGAGTGGCGCCGGCTCGTCGCCGGGAAACGCGAGTACCGCGGCGCAGTGGAACGCCGCGCCACGCTGGGCCTGCGGCACGGGGCGCAGGCTTTCAATGAGCAGTTCCAGATTCTCTTCGTCGCTCGCATCGGGGCCGGCATAGCGGGCGGAATGCACGCCGGGTTTGCCGTTCAGCGCATCGACACGGAGCCCGGAGTCGTCTGCGATCGACGGCAGCCCGGTGCAGGCGGCTGCGTTTCGCGCTTTCAACAGCGCATTGTCGACGAACGTCGTGCCCGTCTCCTCGACGCTCGGGACGTCATAGTCCGACTGCGCGACGATCTCGACGCCGAGATCCGCGAACAGGTCGGCAATCTCGCGAATCTTGCCCGGGTTGCCGGTCGCGAGGACGATGCGACTGCCGAGTTGCATGCTTCAGGTTGCGGACTTGATCGCCGCGTGCTGCGCTTCGAGGATTTCGCCGATGCCGCGCGTCGCGAGGTCGAGCAGCGCATCGAATTCGTCGCGATCGAAAGCGTGCCCTTCGGCCGTGCCCTGCACCTCGACGAAGCGACCGGCATCGTTCATCACAACGTTCATGTCGGTCTCCGCCTCGGAATCCTCATCGTAGTCGAGATCGAGCACCGGCAGGCCGCGGTAGATGCCCACGGATACGGCGGCGATCTGGCCGTGCAGCGGATTCCTTTTCAACTCGCGGGATTTGCAGAGGCGCCGCATCGCGATCGACAGCGCCACGAACGCACCACTGATCGCCGCGGTGCGCGTGCCGCCGTCGGCCTGCAGCACGTCGCAGTCCAGCGTCACGGTGCGTTCGCCGAGCGCCGCAAGGTCCGTGGCGGCGCGCAGCGAACGGCCGATCAGGCGCTGGATTTCCTGGGTGCGACCGGTCTGTTTGCCGCGCGCCGCTTCGCGCCCGCTGCGCGTGTGCGTCGCGCCCGGCAGCATGCCGTACTCGCCGGTGACCCAGCCCTGTCCGGCGCCGCGCAGCCACGGCGGCACGCGGCCCTCGACGCTTGCGGTGCACAACACGCGGGTGTCGCCGAATTCGGCCAGCACGCTGCCGGCGGCGTGTCGCGTGTAGTCGGCGACGAAGCGGATGCTGCGCATCTGGTCGGCGGCGCGTCCGCTCGGCCGCTTCGCATTCTGGTCGTTCATGGCTGCATGTTAGAGGAAACTATCGGCAGAAGGGTGGCGCGTTATTCCCCGAGCCAGAGCAACGCGGTGCCGGTGGTATTGTCGCTGTAGGGCGCATTCATTGTCAGCGCACGCACGGAAAGCGTCTTCAGGTTTTCTGCGAGGCTCGTCGACGTACGCGTTGCGACTTCGGCGATTTCCTCGTCGGACATGCCGGACCACAGGCCGTCGCTGCAGGCGAGCAACACGTCGCCAGGCTTCAGCGGCAGTTTGCGCGTGATGCTCATATCCGGAACAGGCGCATCGCCGCCGATGCAGCCTTCGACGAAATTGCGCATCGGGTGG